>QMNG01000003.1 GCA_003647645.1 candidate division Kazan bacterium
GACACACGAACCTGAATCGTGCGTGTCTACCAATTCCACCACCGCGCCTTAGAGCACTTATCCCCGTGGTGGGCGGGGTGGGACTCGAACCCACACGAAGTATTGCCTTCAACGGATTTTAAGTCCGTAGCGTCTACCGATTCCGCCACCCGCCCAAAGCTGCTTCGCAGCAATTCTCAATTTTCAATTCGCAATTTTCAATTAGTTACTA
This sequence comes from candidate division Kazan bacterium, assembly GCA_003647645.1. Classification (GTDB taxonomy): domain Bacteria; phylum Patescibacteriota; class Kazan-3B-28; order Kazan-3B-28; family Kazan-3B-28; genus B79-G16. Next base: position 212 of record QMNG01000003.1, read on the forward strand.
TAGTAGAAACTCCTTTTTTGATAATAATTGATAATTGACCATTGTTAATTGTTAATTGGGGCAAAGCCCTTTATATGGAGGCCAGGATGGGATTTGCACCCATGTAGACGGTTTTGCAGACCGTTCCCTAACTCCTCGGGCACCTGGCCTCGTCGGGATGGACTCGACTTAACGCGCTCCCGAGACAAGCTCGGGCGGCTTTTAGGTCTCGTCATCCTTCCTCTCAAACTCGCAAACAGTCGTTCACGCTCCTTAGTTTGCGAGTTTGTGTCCTAAACCTTATTTTCAATCAGTTTTATTGTAATGAGGCGAATTCTGGAGCAGCAGACCGGATTCGAACCGGCGACCTTCTCCTTGGCAAGGAGACGTTCTACCACTGAACTACTGCTGCGGGAAATTTTTTATTGGTCATTGACCATTGTTAATTGTTAATTGGAGCGAAGCTCCTTCTGGTGCCTGGGGTCAGAATCGAACTGACGACACGCGGTTCTTCAGACCACTGCTCTACCACTGAGCTACCCAGGCCAATGTAATGAATAATGTAGAATGTCAAATGCCAAATTATTTTGTTTTACACTCCACCATTCTTCATTTTCAATTCTCAATTCTTCATTAATTTATGTGGTGGGCGCGGAGGGAGTCGAACCCCCGACCTTTCGGATGTAAACCGACTGCTCTAGACCAACTGAGCTACGCGCCCGTGGTGGGCGGAAGAGGACTCGAACCTCCACGGGTTTTATCCCACACGGCCCTTAACCGTGCGCGTCTACCAGTTCCGCCATCCGCCCTCATAGTAACTATTCTTTCTTGGTTTTAATATACCACTCATTAATATTAATAAATCTGTCGCTAACAGACGAGAGGTTGATTTTATCAGTAACTCCCCTCACCTTGCTATCTACTAAATAAGTGTAACGCGGCTGATACAGTAAAATAGCCGGCACTAAATCAGCAAAGGCATCTTGAAACCTATGATAGTAAACAATTGTTTTATTTAAACTCGTTGCAATTCTGGCTGATTCAAGATTATTGTCAATATCCTTGTCAAAGATAACGGCTAATGCCAGGCCAGGATCATGTGCCTGGCTACTGTGCCAATAGACATACGGATCAGAATCTATCCCTAGGTCTTGCCCAAAGATTAATACTTCATACGCCCGTGGACGGATAACCTCCTTAATCAAGGTAGCTGCCGACAAGGCCTCAATGGTTACCTCTGCTCCGATAGACGCCCAATTGTTGCGCAGTATCTCGGCAATCTGGAGTGAACTTTCATCATCACGCACTGCTATTTTGAATCCTAACCGCACGCCATCCTTTTCCAAAAAGCCGTCTTGGTCAATGTCTTTCCAATTGTCATCCTTAAGAATTTTAGCCGCAGTCGCGATGTCAAAGTTGTATTTCTTAATGTCAGGCTTATGTCCCCAAAAGCCGGGCAGAATCGGTGAATCCACAACCTCAGCCCGACCATTTTCGACCTCGTCGATAATTTGCTGCTTGTTGGTGGCATAGGCCAGAGCCTGACGGACGGCTCGGTTTTGTATGACCGGATTGCCGCTGGCCTGATTGAAATATATTGCCTTATATTGGGGCAAACTATAAATATACTCAGCATCATTGGGAGTCAGCTCACTGTTTTCAAAAACTAATTCTCTAAAACCGGCCGCACTAACCTCCCGGTTTTTAAAGGCGTTAAACAAGTTTTTCTCGTTCTCAAAGAAAAAGAATACCAATGTGTCTATCATCGGCTGTTTGCCATAATAGCCATCAAACCGATGGAGCGTCACCGACTTGCCGTCTGACGACTTTTTGTAGCTATAAGGACCTGTTCCGATAATGTCTGTTTGGACATATTTTGATCTCATCTCAACAACCGGTATGTCATGATAAATATGACGAGGAACTATCCCGACTGAGAGGTTGTACAGGAAAAAGGCCGAAGGCGTCGGTAGAGTAAACTTAACTGTATATTCATCAATTTTCTCAACAGCAATATCGGCGAAACTGGCCTTAAGGATGCCGTCATATTCTAGAGTTTGTAAAATATTGACTGTAAAGAGAACATCATCAGCATCGAATTTAACACCGTCGTGCCACAGCACATCATTGCGCAGGTGAAAAACATAAGTCCTGCCTTCGTCAAACATTTTCCATTGAGTAGCTAAATCCGGCACTACTTCCCGACCGGCGCTAATTTTGGTTAAGCCGGAATAAATCAAGCTTGAAAGAACCTTATCCACATCGTTGGTATCACTAAATAACGGGTGGATGAACCGGGGAAAACCGACCAAACCCTCGAGATACACGCCGCCACTAACCGGCTGGTATGTGGCATTAAGTATCTGGTTACGGGAGAGCAGCACTGAGCTGACCGCAACTACTATTATTAAGCCGCCTAATACCAGTTTTTCTCTCCCTGTAAATTGCTTGACTAAATTTTGGCTCCAGATTATAACTTGCCTCAAAAATTCCCGAAAAGAAGACAACCCCGCAAGTGCAGGGTGAGTATAAACCTCAGACTTAGAACGTTTAAGAATACGAATAGTAGTTGCCCTTAATTATCTATAAAAACAAGACAATAAAGGAAATCAGAACAAAAGCCACCGCCAGACCGATAGTAATGTTGAAAATGACCTTTTCTGGTCCGCGCCTGGTGCCGTAGAAAACTCCGCCACCACCGCCAAAAGCATCGCCCATCGACGAACTCCTGTTCTGAAACAGAATAGCTGCCACCAGGATGACACCGACTATAACCTGAATAATGATAAATATTTTTTCCAAAGTTTGGTTGATTAAATCCTCATCATTCTACCCATAAATCAGCAGTAAAGTAAAGCAAGCAAAAATCACTTTACTAAATAATTGAAATGTGCCTATAATTGGAAAGTTCATTAGAACTATGAAGACACGAGGTGAATTTGCGGAATCAGACAATCCCGACACTATTATCGGGTATGGTGTTAGTGTTGAAGGGACTCTTCAGACAGCCGGTGATATTCAGATCAACGGCTATTTCAAGGGCAAACTAATTACTCGCGGTGATGTTGTGATTGGCGAGCATGGACAAGTTGACGCCAACATTAACGCTGAAAATGTCTATATTGCTGGTGAAGTAACCGGTAATGTAAATGCCATAGACAAACTGGAAATTCTAGAAACAGGAAAGGTCGATGGCAATATATCCAGCACAGCTTTGGTCATCGAATCCGGCGGTGTTTTGAAGGGCAGCAGCACAATGCGCGACACCGAGGATACAAAACCAGCTGTAGACCCAACTTACGAGGTCGAAGAAGCCAAAAAGGCCAGTGAAGAGGAAGCCGTCAAGGTCTAGAATGTATTTATTTCTTATCAATCCGGAAGCCGGAAATAAGCGATTTGTCCGTATTGAGAAAAAAATGAAACAACTGCTTGATCAGTACAAGATCAAGAGGCGGTTTGTGATAATTGATGATTTAGCCAACGTGCCTGCCATTGTCAAACATAATCTGCGGCCGATCGATAAGGGCATAGTCATAGTCGGAGGCAATGCCACAGTTAACGCTGTAATTAATGCCACTGTTACAGAGAACTTGCCGCTGGCCATCGTGCCAATGAGCAGAACCAACTACTTGGCTAAAAGCATCGGCATTAAATCCTGGGAACAGGCCATTAAGATGCTGGCCGAGCCAGAATTCCGGGCTGAGCGACTGGGTAAGATCGGCAAGTATTATTTTGTCAGACAGATAGCTATTACTTCTCGCCAAAATCTGTTGACCAAATATCTAACTAGAACCAATCCAATTCTAAGATTTCTGGGCATAGCCGGACCGGGCCGGGCCGGGGACAACCAAGTTACAACCAAAATCCTGTTGGACGACGAATTAAGCGCTTCAAGCAAAACTCAAAAACTTGAGATCTCACTCTCCCCCAGCCAGCTGCCGGCCGGCTCCTCAGCTCCAAAAAGCTTGCTCCGCGCCAAAAGTGCCCAGGTTCCAGAGACAGATCCCAAAAACAGGCCCCGGTCTGATAAGGAAGTTTTTCAGCCCGGCGCTCCAGCTGAGGGAAGCAAGAAAACCACCGAGAAAAAATTGCAAATTCGCCTGTTTGTTCCAAGTCAAACAGGAACAAACATCAGTTTGCTGCATGGCAATTGCCTGACCATAGACAGCGATAAAAAGATGCCGGTAACCATGGGTAACGAAACCATCGCTTTTACGCCGGTTGAAATCAAAGGATTATCAAAACATGTCCGGCTAATGGTGCCGAAGGGTTCTAATGGTGAATTGACTGAACCCATAACCTCGTGATAATTTAAGGATAGTGAAAAGACATCGACGTAAACCATATACACCACAAGTTCGAATTAATGAACGAATTCGAGTACCTGAGGTGCATTTAATTGATGGTCAAGGCAAGTCTCGTGGCAGCGTCCCAACTGCCACGGCTCTGGTTATGGCGCGTGAAGCGGGTTTGGATTTGGTTGAGGTATCGTCCAACGCCAATCCCCCAATCGCTAAAATCATCGATGCCGGAAAATACAAATACGACCAAGCCAAAGCCAAATCACGAACCAAAAAACACCAAAAAGAGGCTAGCATTAAAGAGATTCGGCTGGGATTTAAAATTGACGACCACGATTTTGATGTTAAATTCAATCGTGCTAAAAAATTCTTATCACAGGGTGATAAAGTAAAGGCCGCTGTAATATTTAGGGGCCGTGAAATCACCCATATTGATTTGGGTAAGAAACTTTTGGACAAGTTTGTTGACAGACTGAGTGAAGTAGCTAGAATAGAACAAGCCCCAATTAGACAGGGCAGGAGCATTCACACCGTTTTGTCTCCCAAATAAAACTTGTCCCGCCTGCTCAGCAATAGACTTGGCTTTTAATAAGAATGTCAGAAACTCGGGTAGCGGACAGCCAACGGGCATTTGCTAGTGGGCAGAAGCTATATGAATACAAATTTTTAATTGAAATGCCTAAAATCAAGACACACAAAGGAGCCGCCAAGCGAATCCGAATAACCCGCAGCGGGAAGCTGAAACGCCGGCAGGCAATGCAGTCTCACAACCTGACTAAAAAAACTTCTGCCAGAAAGCGCCGACTGCGCCGGCCGGCTGATATCAATTCCGGAGACGAGAAGCGAATGAGGCGAATGCTGGCTCGTTAGACACAAGGATTAGGAGTCAAGAACTAAATATAAAATACATCGAAAAACCACTTTAGCAACTTATCCCCGATTCATCACTCTTTATTTGTAATTCCAACTTAATATGCGCATTAAACGAGGAAAAACAACCAGGCGCCGCCATAAAAAAATATTGAAGCTGGCCAAGGGCTACCGAACTATCCGCAAATCCAATGTTAAGGTTGCTCGCACTGCCATAATGAAGGCACTATCTTATGCTTACCGCGACCGCAGAAACAAAAAGCGAGTTTTCAGAAGCTTGTGGGTCAGCCGAATTAACGCAGGCCTAGAAAGTTTTGGCGTTAACTACAGTCGATTTATCAAGGCCTTGAAAGACAAAAAAATTGATATTGATAGAAAGATCTTGGCTAAACTAGCCGCCGAACATCCAGAGATATTCAAACGCATAGTCGAGCACGTCGCAAAATAAAAAAGGCCCCGAGGGCCTTTTTGGCTACATCTATGCCAAGATCAAACCCTCGGGGTGCGTTCAACAGCCACTGGAACAGTGGGCGCAGCGCGGAATTATAAACCGCTTCATAGTTTACCTCCTGACTGTTGATAAGAAGAACATCAATGCTCTTCTATTTATAATGTACCAAACCAGTCAAGCATATTTCAGATAATGTACTTTTACACCTTAAACCTGCGCTAGAACCCATGGCCGTGAATTTTAATGCGGAGCGCGGTGCACAGCATAGTACATACCACTTCTTCAGGTGGATGTTGTCATTAAGGCTGTTTGTGCGTAATTTTTCTAATAAACACTAAAGGCCAGCCACAGGAAGAATACGCCCAATAACGCAGTAATAAGCCCGCATATCATGTTGTTGGTACCCGGTTTGTAAAACTTCTTGATCAAGTTTCTCATGCTTTCCGGAAAAAGAATGATGAAGGCGCCCTTAACCAGACCCAACCAACCTACTAGTGGAATCACCCACATCCAATTATTAGCCAAAAGCCGGTACTCCACCCCCAAAATGATCACCGAAAAGGCAATGGTAATGAAAGCCAGGCTCAACAGTGAACCAGTCGGCTTGGCAAACCCGTCCAAAATCGCATGGATGTCCTTGCTGTTGAACATCAATGGGATACCCAACAATATCATCCAAGCAGCCATAATAAGAGCGACAATTGCGAAGAAACTCATATAAACTTCTCCCTTTAATTAACTTGTATATAATTAGCACTAAGATCAAGGTCGGTTACCAGCCGCCCATTGAATAAGCGCTTGATTTTATCGCTGTCGTCCCCACCAGCCAGTTTGAGCGCGGGAGACAGTTTTAAAGTACTGGTTAATAGAGTAGTATCGGCACCGGGTTGCTTTTCAACCAACAACCGATAATTCCCATTAACTTTGTACGGCAGTTGGTACGACAAATTAATAGTATTTTCGGTCTTGGGTGGCGTGGTTACCCAAAAGGCAAAAACTGTTTTATCACCCTCTTCATAAATTTCAACCTGCGTACCCTCATCCTGTCCGCTGGACGTAATGAGCGTGCTGCCCAGAGGGACATAAACACGGACATAATCCCGGTTAACACCGTCGGGAGCCTCGCCATTGGAGAGATAATTGAATCCGGTGCCGGTATGGGTATAGGTTATACTCAAACTCTCCGTAGCAGCACCTGTTAAATTGATCATAATCGTATGTTTGATCTCTTCGACCACTCGCTGACTGCTTTTCATTCCGCCAAGATTTGATCTAACCACAGCCAAAAAATCTTCATTCTGATCAAGCAGCGGCATTGCTCCGGCAAAATTAAGATCTTCTATCACTTTTTGAAAACGGGGGTTGCGCGTGTATATCAAAATGTCTTTTTGGACCAGCCGCTGCATAATCGATGCCTGAATGTCCTGAAATTGCGCATGACTGGCCGTGAGCAGGCGCTCCATCAGTATGGGGGCTAATTTGTTGATAAGCTCTTTGGGATTTTCTCTCTTGTAGCGATTGGCTGCGATGTCTGCCTGAATGACTTCAACAACATTGCTGGCTGTCAGAGTAATATCCTCTTCCTCAAAATATATAGAGCCAAATATTCTTAACTGGTCCCTCATCACCTCCGGAGTGATGGCGATTATACCGTCCAAGCTGCCACCGGCAATACCGGAGTCCTCATATAATTTTTGAAAAGTTTTGGCTGATGTTGGAAAATCAAAATACCAATTCGAATCCCTGGTCCCCCATCTGGCGTCGCCGGTTTCCCAGTCTGTGGCTATAGCCCTGAGAGGTGTTGGCATATCCAGCGACGGATTAATGATCTGGCCGTCTATTCTCTGGGTGGTATCCACGGACATTTCCTCAATCTGGCCTTTATATATTTTTACAAATGCCACACTGCCCACAAAGCCACCGGTAGCCCGCAGCTCATTATTATTTTGGTTAAGAATTGCGTAGTAGCGCGGATTATTAAACCCCAGTATGTCGGGAAGTTCTCTGGCAATTGTTCCCAGCGTCATTACCAAATTCTGTAGGGCGGCAGTTTTTTCCTGTGCATTGACCACGGCAGCAGCATAAACAGGATCAATGACATCGGGATTAATTGAATTTAATAAACTGCTGGCCTTATTAACTTTGGCCAGTGCCCGGTCCAGATTTCCAATATTTTGATAAAGCAAATTGGTAACTTGGGTAGCAAAGTCCTTAACCTGCAATTGACTGCTGACCGCTCCGTTGAAATATTGCATCAGCGGTTTCAATGTATCAATTAGTAAACTGCCGGCCTGAGCCAAACTCTGGCCGCTGTCGATAAGTTTTTGGCCGGTGACTATCTGTGAATTTTCGGCTGCCAGACCCGAAAGATAAAGATTAGTCTGCCCTAAGGACAGAATTTCCAGCTGTGCCCGGGAAAAAAGATTATCTGCAGCTATAAAGTTAGCCTTAGCCCCATTTATATCCTGTTCAATAGCAGCCGTTGCCGCCAACTCCAGTTTACTGATGCCCCGAGTGGCCAGCTCACTGATGTCGGCCTTCATGCTGTCGGCAAAACTAAATATCAACCCTCCTGCCATATACAAGACAAAAGCTATTACACCGATCAAGATTATCTTCAGCCAAAACCAGATCGACAAGCTAATTGCTGGCCGGATAGCCGCTACCTCAAACTGCATATCCATAACCTGGCTCTGCTTGCCAAGTATAATGCCAGGAGCTGAAACAGATGCTGTTTTCTTTTTATCCGAACTTACCCTAATATCTATTGGTCTATGCCAAGTCACCCGCGGTGCGGTTTTGGGTTTGAAATAATAATATGTTTTCTTATTCCCCATGTATTTCAACTGCCTCGTAAATGGCGTCCAGCGTACGCTTGGCAGACCTCTCCCAGGAAAAATAACGAGCTCGCTCATATCCTTTGGCTACTAAGGTTCGCCTTAATTCCCTATTTTCAAGGAGACTTTGAATGTGTCTCGCCAGGCCCTTGTAATCTTGAGGTTCCACCAGCAAAGCGGCATCACCGGCCACTTCAGGCAATGACGAAACATTACTGCAGATAACTGGACACCGACAGGCAAATGCTTCTAAAATCATCAGGCCGAATCCCTCGTAGTGAGACGGGAAAACCAGTGCTTCGGCATTATGCAGCATAGCAATTTTTTCCTGTTCGGTAACCCAGCCAGTAAAGATAACATCATCTTTTAGGCCAAGCTCATCAATGGCCTGGTAAAGATCATCTGCCAACCAGCTTTTGCCGCCTGCCAGAACCAACTTTATTGTATCAGAAGAGCTAAGCTTCAGTTCATATAATGCTCTGATGACCGTCGATAGATTTTTGCGCGGCTCGATGTTCCCCACGAAGAAAAGATACTTGTCCGGCAGATTGAATTTGGCTTTAACTGCCAGAAGAAGCTCGGGCGGCGGGACAGCAAAATATTCCTCGCCTACTCCCTCGGGAATGGTCCGAATTCGATCTGCTCTAGCGCGGGTGAAGCGTAAAATATCTTTTTTGGTAGCCTCGGAAACAGCGATCACAATGTCCGAAGTGCGAGCCTCATAAGGATAATTCATCTGCCACTGCCACAGACGGGAACTATACGTAAAGTATTTAGGATAAATCAGAAAAATTAAATCATGGAAAGTGGTAACCTTGGCACACTTGCGACTTAAAGGCAGCATCTGAGGCGAGGGCATAAACATAACATCCAATCCGCCGCAGGCAAAATCGGCCTTGGGCCAATTGAGCGGTTTATAAAGGGCATGGATCAGCAGCGGAAAATTGATCCATCTGGATTTCTTCACCTCAACATTAGAACTGCGCAAAAACGGATAATCTTTCACCAGCTGTTCAAATCTTTCATCAAGATCGCGATAAGAATTATAAAACAACACATAAGTGTTAACTTTGTCTATTCTTAACAAATGCCTAAGAGTCTGAATGGTATATTGGCCAACGCCACTCAGCTTGCCAGTCAGAAGATTTCTAATGTCAACACCTATGCGGATTGGTCTCATATTTTTCCTCATTATTCCAAGATCAGTTCAAGACCTCGATAAAAATATTTTAGTTGTCATGATAGAACCTTAAGCCCAAAACAACGGCTAGACAGACAACATTTTATGATATTTATCTATCGCTCGCTCTACAAAACTCTTAAACTTGCGCTTGAATACAGAATTATCAAACCTCTTGGCCTGCTGCTTACAGTCATTCGGGGATATCTTCATACTTTCAAGCTTTTTGATAGCATTGATCAAAGATCTGGGAGTTTGCTCGTCAAAGAAGACACCGGTCTTGCCATCAATAACCGTTTCTGTCGCTCCGCCCTTGTTGAAAGCGATTACGGGCTTACCAGCAGCCATCGCTTCCAGGGGAACAATGCCAAAATCCTCCTCCTGGGGAAAGATTAGTGCCTTACACCGGCCAATATAGCGGGCTACTTCTTCGTCAGACAGAGATTTTAAAAATTCAATATTTTGGCCCCTGGCCAGTTGCTGTAGACGCTTGATTTCCGGCCCATCGCCGATAATTTTAACCTCTAATGTCAACCGGTTAAAAGTTTCCACCACCAGATCAGTCCGCTTATAGGCAACCTGGCGGCCGACTACTAAATAAAAATCTTCCGACAGCTGGGTGGCCTTATCAAATCTATGAAAATCCACCGGCGGATGTAGCACCGAGGCATCGGCCTCATAATATTTGGCGATGCGTTTTTTGATATGGTGGGAAATGGCCACAAATATATCAACCCTGTCGGCTGCTACCCTATCCCACATTCGAAGCTTGTGGATTATTGCTGGCATAAACGGCCTTAGAAATCTGCTCAGTACGCCAAACTGATCACTGTTTATATACTCATGGTAGTGGCTCCAATAATATCGGGTCGGCGTATACAGATAGCAGATGTGCAAAGTTTCCGGCTTGGTGATAACACCCTTAGCTTCGGCACTGCTTGATGAAATTACTAAGTCATAGTTATCCAAATTGAAAGACTCAAAAACTGCGGGACGCTGCATGGCAAAAAGTTGATGCTTGTTTCTCAGAGGAGATTTCTGTAAATAGCTGGTAATGACTTTTCTGCCTTTAAGCTCGGGAAAAACTGAGGGCTTATATACTGAAGTATAAATATCGGCCGCTGGAAATATTTCTGCCAACAATAAAACCACCCGTTCCCCGCCGCCGCGGTTGGTCAGCCAATCAGTAACAATCGCCACTCTTAAATCCTCAAACTTTGTTGCCATAGGTTCTATTATACCAAGTTAGTAACTGCCCTTTCTGGAAAGAACTGTCTTAAAAGTCAAAAGAATAATTTTGATATCCAGCCAGAGAGACCAGTGTTCAATATAAAATACATCCAACTTGCCATATTCATCCTCATCTGAATCATGCCGGCCAGAGACCTGCCAAAGGCCAGTCACACCGGGTTTAACTAGTAACCTGCGTTTAAGGTCGTCAGAATACTCCCTTACCTCCTCTGGCAGAGCCGGACGGGGACCAACTAAACTCATATTGCCAATCAAAACATTGAATAGTTGGGGTAGCTCGTCCAGCGATGTCTTGCGGATAAATTTCCCAACTCTGGTAACTCGCGGATCGTCTTTGATCTTAAATAGCGGACCTTTGGCTTCATTCCTTTCCGCTTTTAATTTAGCTCTAAGTTCTTCAGCCTCCCTCCCACCATAGCCCTCGCCCGTAGACATCTCTGTATACATTGAACGGAATTTGTAGAAAGTGAAGGTTTTGCCAAGTTCCCCTACCCGCTCCTGAGCAAAAATAACCGGTCCTTTGCTATCCAGTTTTATGGCTATTGCTACCAATCCCATGATCGGCAGAGCGATAATCATACTCAGCAACACCAATACAATGTCAAATATCCGCTTGACGATCCGCCCCCACCCGGTCAGTAAGGTTGGAATTAATTCAATTAAGGGATAGCCAGACAGCATATCCACTGATATGTGAGAAGCATACAGCCCTGGCAGGCTGGGAACATATTGCAGGGTAATGTTATTATCTTCAGCAAATCGAATCAATGAGCTCATTTCCTCAGCCGGCGGCTCATAGCTAATGATAATTCTGTCTGCTTTTGAGTAGCGGCTGAGTTCTTCGGTGTCCAAATAAGAGAAATAATGCACAAGTTTTTGCTTGGGACGGTTCTGCTTAACTTGGTCCCGTAGGACTTCGCCAATCTTCCCGTGGCCAATAATAATCACTCGCTCTACCCCTATGCCATAATTTTGAAACCACTGCTTAATAACTTCCAAGAACGCCCGGCCGACAACTACAAATATCAGGCTCATCCCCCAGACATAAATAATGATCAGCCTCGAAAAGAAGGTGGTCTGTATCAAAAAAAGGCCGATCATGAACAAAGCCAGGGCTGTGGATGTGGCAATTATGACCCGGCCGAACAGCTCCCAATGATTTTTAAACCCGCGGAAGCGGTATAGCCCAAGCATGGCAAAGACAACCACCCAGATAACCGATGCATACAGGGCAAACTGCAGATAGCTGTCCCATGGCTGGATATAAATAACTTCGATAAACTGCCAGTTAAGCCGTAGCCAGTAGGCACTAAGAAAACTAGCCACTAACATAAGGTAGTCCAGCGGCACCAATAGGATCGTAAAGAATTGGTTAAACCTTTTCATCATCTAGCATTCTACACCGTGGGAGCAATTTTTTAAACAAAAACTCTCATTGGAAGAGAGTTTTTGTATAGCTCCTTGCAAACTATAAGCCGGATTCTGTCCCCCCACTTTCTGAGCACCAACCGATGTTGCTTGGCACATAAGTGCCATGCCCAAAAAGTGGGGGGTGTGATTATCTATCTGGGACAGACATTACTGCCTGCCTCAACGCGTTGGGATTCTAATTCGTCTAGTTCGAACCCAATCTATTAACGAATTAAATCCAGCCCAACTTGCACCGAAAAGGGTTTACCAGAATTTCCGCCTCGCGGCGGAGTCCTGCGAGTAGCAAGAGGAGTAAATCGCTAGGTTTGGCCTGGCTTTCTACACAACACACCTCGCAGCTTTTCACCTTTTTGACCACTGCTCCGCAGTGGAAGCACTAATATCTAAGCACTAAATTCTAAACAAGTATTGAAATAATTTATTCTATAACATGTTTAGAGTTTAGGATTTCGAATCTAGTATTTCCAATGCGAAGCATTGGTTTAGTATAGTCTCTGTGGCACTTTCCCTATCACCACTGCTGCGCAGTGGAAGCACTAAATCAGAAGCACTAAATCCTAAACATATTTTATTCATCTATCCCAGTTTGGAATTTAGAATTTGGAATTTGTTTAGAGTTTAGATTTTCGAATTTCGTATTTCCATTGCGGAGCAATGGCAACGGTCGCCGTTAGCGACTTTCCGGGTCCGAAATGGTGTCCGGACTTTCCTCCCCAACCACTGCTCCGCAGTGGAAGCACTAATATCTAAGCACTAAATTCTAAACAAGTATTGAAGTAATTTATTCTACAGCATGTTTAGAGTTCAGGATTCCGAATTTAGTATTTCCAATGCGAAGCATTGGCATGGGGCAATCACACATTTGCAAGGAGCAGGATCAGAATACTTTAATCTATTCAAAGTGTAAAGAGGTGAATCTTATGTATAATTGTATATATGGACAGCATCAACCAGCCATTTGTCATCGGCATCGGTGGCGGAACTGGCTCTGGAAAAACATACATCGCCAAACAGCTTCAAAAGATTGATCCTAGCAAGATCATTCTGATTTCCCATGACCATTATTACAAAGACAGGAGTGATATTCCGCTTGAGGACAGAAAAAAAATAAACTACGACGAGCCAGCCGCAATAGACGGGGATCTGTTTGCCAAACAGATGTTGGCCTTAAAATCCGGCCATTCCATCGATATGCCGCTTTATGACTTTTCTACTCACACCCGCCAAAATACTACACAGAAGGTTAAGCCCGCTCCGGTGATCATCATTGAGGGAATCCTCATTCTGACCGACAAACGGATCCGAGATCTGCTGGATCTAACCATCTTCGTAGAAGCCGATCCGGACATTCGTCTAGCCAGAAGGCTGGAAAGAGATATTGGTGAACGCGACAGAAGCTTTGAAGAGTCAATTAACCAGTATCTAATATCCGCCCAGCCGATGCATGATAAATATGTAGAGCCGGGCAAGGATGAAGCTGACATTATTATCAACAACAATCGAACAATCGAAGAATTAGAAGATGCTCTGGAAACTATCCGGGCCCGCATTCTTGAAGTTCTTGAAAATTCAAATTAAAATATCTTTCAAGGGGGGCGATTAGCTCAGTTGGTTAGAGCGCATCATTGACGTTGATGAGGTCACTGGTTCGAATCCAGTATCGCCCACCAAACAAAAATTAACCTTCACTCACTACATAGGCGGCTGTCAATATAGTTAATGAGTGATTACTATACATATTAGCTTACAGAAAAGTCAGAGAGCAATAACCACAAAAGTATCCAAAAACCTCACGGCCGTGAGGTTTTTGGTGTGTCTTACCAAATGTGTTTACCGATATAGAGTGATGTATAATTACCAACTTTATGATAATCGATAATTTTTAGCATCCAATTTTCACAATCGTATTCACTAACCCAAACGCTTTGTTGATGTTTTTTAAATCCGAGTGTTTTGATATGTGATCTAAAACTATCCCTTAATTTTCTTTTGGATTCAGGAATATCAAAAACTAACACTCTTGTCTGTCCATCTTTGGCCAATATTTTTTTGATTGCTGGAAGGGCTCTAACTACCCCGTATTTTGTTAATTGATATTTATTTTCGCCCTGTTTTTTGATTTCCCCATTTTTGATAAGTTCACTAACTTTTCGTCGCAACTCACCTTTTTTAAGTAGTTGAAAACCCTTGTATTTAGTTTCCAATATAAGCCCCAGCAAGTCCGCGGTTTCAACTACGCTTGTTTTAAATAGCCTTACAATTACTTCCCGTACAACAGATTTATTGACTGATTGAAGATTATTTTTCATACATTTATTATACCAAAAATCTCACGGCCGTGAGATTTAGCGTATGTGTTATATGTAACGCCTGAACCGACACATGAGGCGCTAGGAATTATAAGTCAGGAGATGGTGAGCAGAAGAGTACCTGTATATTCCCCGACCGCGCGGCTGTTGAGATTGGTCAAGGTTATTGTAGGAAGAAAAAAGAAGCCGCCGGTGCGAACGGTGGGGTCAACACTTGAAGCCGAACTATAAGCAGTTCGGTTAGAATCCAAAGTGCTCCCGCTACCGGGCGCTGTTATACCAGTTTTGTCTGACGCAAAAGAACCATATAAAACCGTAGTGGGAGCTGTCCAAGTGATGTCGGCGCCGGGAATGGTATCGGGGCCACACGTATTGCATACTAATGACATTGAACTAACTACCACATCATAGCCATTTCCCAATCCTGTTTTGTCCCAAAAAACTATCTCCTCACCTGGCTGAAAGACATATACCAGTGTGCCGCCGCCGCCCAAAGTATAGGTCCCGAGAAAAACTGCCGAGGGAACTTGGTAAAGCTCCAAATCATATGCACCAGCACATCTAAGAGTAGGATACGAATACGAGCCGTTAAGGGCAACGGTCTGCCAGTCGGGAACGCCAGCAATGGAATCTTCTGTGTACTGAAGTCTGAACCAGTACTGGGCGTTAGCAGTAGCGCTAAAGTTTTGAATAGTAAATTCATGCTCATAGATAGTGCTGGCAGCCGGATCAAAAGTACTTCCCTGCCCGGCACCCGTCAGATTATCTTCATTATGTCTGCCTGCTGATGGCGAGCCCGACAATCGGGTTGTGCTAATATCATCGTCGTCATTTACATTATCTCCGTCATAGTAGCGCCAAGTAACTAGCGAACCCTGACCCCCCACCAAAGTAGGAGTGCCAGAAAAATCCGGCGTAGTGTCGAATTGCAATCGGTATTTTACATCTGTGCCAGCTCCACCGCCTGTCTCGCCCACTACGATTCGCAGTTTTATAGCGTTCATCTTGTAGATAATTTGGGTATTAGTGGGCAATGTATTTTCAGCTGATATGGCATCACCTGTGGTAGTTTCGCCACCGTTTGTATTATTGGGATCTGCCACATCTTCGGCGTCATACCAGCGCCAGTTGCGGGAATCAGGCGTATATTCGGCTTGTTTCTTGGCCACCACCACATTGATGTAGGGCGCAACGTTATTTTCGGTGGAAAAATTCCCCGAGATAGTGTGGGAGTGGGTACCAATCATTGGTATGCTAGGACTGCCGGAGGACATAACTGTACCGGCGATATGAGTAGTAGAAGTTACATTTAAAGCATGGGTATGGGTAGCATAGCCCTGGCCGGTTTGGTAGGTAGTTTGGGCTTCAATTAAAACTCCGCCGAAGGCCTCGCCGCCATCGCTGATTACATCCCAGCCCGAACTGTCGATATTGGGGTCGCCATCGAACATCGCGATCATATTGGGAGGTATGGCCGTTCCCCCGCTGCTGGTGACATACCGCAAGTCCACCTCAGTATGCAACGGGGTGTGGTCGGTGCTGGCCGGAGAAGTAGTTGGACCATAGGTATGTATATGACCGTCAATGACAGCAGTAACACCGGTACCATCAACGAGGGGTGTGTTTGAGTCTGATATATCAGAAGCGATGTTGAGGTTGGTATGAGTGTGGGTAGTGGAGCCACCGGTACCGCCGGAAGTTGCCGCGATTCGGATCATATAGCCGTCTTGGCTGGTATAATCCGTGAACCCAAGCGCGGCCACTGCCGAATCAAATATAGCAATAGCATACTGGGGCAGAGTGGTGGGAATGCCGCTGTCATAAGTAATGGCAATTAAGTTTCGGTAGACCGGCAGAATGGTTGCAGGGTCCATCATAAAAACTTGGATGGAGTGACCATGCGGCGCATCAGCTAACACGGTATTCTGTTTATTGCTTCTGACGTTGACAGTCGGTGAGCTGGCATTAACAAAAGCCACCGTGCCCTGAGTGTGAATATGGGTTCCAGCGTTAGTTAATCCCACATTGGCAACACTATCTCCCCGCAAAAACTTATCGCCATAAGTAGCTGAAGCATTGGTCCAGCCAGTAGGAATACTCCCGCCTAAGGCGGTATCCCACAATAAGATCATTTTTTCGCCGCTGGCACGAGCCGGCTTGTTGGGCGGCCAGGGCATACCCAAGGATAAAGCTATAATGCCGACTATCGCCAGCCAGCTTATCCACCGGCTGATATTTCTTTGGAAATATTTTCTTGCGATATCCACTAATGCCATGGCTTAGAATATTATTTATCTGATTTGTCCGGAAATGGATGATAGATACTCATCTTGGCAGAAATAAGATACCTCCAAAAACTTGGCATTGGGTTTGATATCTTTTTCTGGTGCAGCTTGCCGGCAGACATCCGGCCCCGGGGAATAAGCAGCTTGTCTCCGGCGTTGATGACATACGGCCACTTAAGTTGATTTAGCTTCACCAGCACTCGGGGAAAGATGCCGGTGCGTTCCGATATATGCATAATTGTGTCTCCCTTTTTGACCGTGTAAGTCTCTACCTCCAAAATATACTTGGACTTATCGCCAAAATAGACAAATGTCCGGTAAATGATCCACAGCAGCATTAATATAATCAGCGTCCATAAAAGATATCCACCGCCAACCCAAAAGCTGAATTTATAAGTAAAATCTAAATTGGGAATAGTGCTGGTTGTCCCGTCCGGCAGAGTTTGTTCCATCGTCCAGGTGTGCAGTACTACTTTTACCCGATAGAAGCCAAACTTGGGCGCCGGCTTGTCCCAAATTTTCGTGATTTCCATATCCCATCCGGGCAAAAAGACGCCATTTTCGTCTTCCTGTTGAGTGCGGGAGCCCAGCAAAGCGCTCAGCGTGATATCCAAGGCCGGCTCCAATTTTACATTGCTGTCGTTTTTAGCTCTGATATTAAAGATCAGCTGGTTATCTTCAATCTTATGGGTGACTTCCTCAAAAATTATGTTCCGTTCGATCTTCCCCGGAACAGTAATATACATTCTGGTAGCAACTCTGGTCTTTAGAGTAATGCCGGACTTGCTAGCAGCGTCTCTGGCATACACTGCGATTCCTCCGCTGTGTTCACCCACGCCGGCTGTTTCCGGCACTGTTATCGTGAATCCAACTTCCCTTGATGCGCCGGCCGGCAGCACAATTGTGGTCGCTTCAAGCTGTATCCAGTTGCCAACATCTTGATTCTTCTCAACTGAGTCAACTACTGAATACGAACCGTCGCTTGTAGTAATCGCATCCAAGGCCTCAATAGCGATTGTTTTAGTTTCACCAGCATGATTAGTGACTATAACCGAATCTTGTTTGCTCTCTCCCCGGTTTAAGACATATATAAACCGGCTTCGGCCCTGCTCACCCTCAATTTGCGACGGCATCAGACCAACACCCCCACCCTGAGCCGAGACCGGTTGAGGGATTAGCCAGAAACAGACTGCTAAAGCTGCGAATATTAATCTATTAGTTTTTTGAAGCATTGCAAGTTTGGATTAATAATGGACTTAAGTTGGAATTTAGAATATAGAATTTGGAATTTGGAGTAAATGTTTTTTATTTTTTCTGGATTCCCGCCTCTGCGGGAATGACAGCTTTTTTGTTGTCATCCTGAATTTAGTTCAGGATCCTTGGTAGGGCAGGCTAGATGCTGAAACAAGTTCAACATGACGGTAGGTTATTCTGCCCTCTGTCCCCTACTTACCCCTCCGCTTTTTATGCGTTTTTTTTGCCTTTTTCCGCGGCTTCTTTTTGGGAACTATTAATTCTTGACCGTTTCTCAGACGATACGGCGGCCTGAGATTGTTCAGGCTGATAAGCTCGTCCAAACCAATACCGGCAAATTCAGCAACATCAGTGATAGTATCTCCCTTTTCAGCAATCAAAATTTCCATATCATCACTTAATCGCTCTGTGTCTTGTTTCATCAGTTTGCTAGTAATATGGTGGACGCCGCGCCAGCGGAAGAGGTGACCCAAAATTCCGCCGACTATTTCTCTATCTCCTAACATAGTGCGGGATCGCTCTTTCCATTCTTTTCGTTCCATCCGCCCAATCGGAATCAGCAGCTGGTCTCCGGGGTGCACCTCATATGGCCAGCGCATCATATTAAACTTGGCTAACACCCTTGGATCAATCCCAAATTTGGCCGCAATGCCAGTAAGAGTATCATTTTTGACAACCTTATATATCTTAGTCTTAGTCCGTAAGCGGCGTGAAATGACCAAATATAACCAGAGGGAACGCAACAGATATAGGAATATAATCAGAAGTACCACATATAAGATTTCAGCGCCGGGGATAATCCAAAAAACATAAGTGACTTCAACCGTCTCGTCCGGCAACAGAGTGGTTGTGCCGTCTCGGTTATACTGGGTGTGTTCTCCCAGATGAAACTTAAAACTGGCCACAAACCTCCCAATGTATGGGGCCCGTTTGTTCCAAGGCAGCATTAACTCGCCGGTGGATTCCCTGAGCAACGGGGACATTTCAACATCCTTCATCTCCCCGACTTTCCCAAACAAACCGCGTATCACTGCGTCAAGCCTCGGCCTAAGGGTAACATTGCCCCCGTTGGAAGCATTAAAATGGAATTTGAGAGCTCGGTTATCTGACCTGTCAATGGAGTGAGTAACACTGTTAATAACCAAGCTCCGTTCAACGTCGCCGGGAACATTAACAACTATTTGGGCCCCGACTTGCATAACAATAGATAAGCCCATCCCACCTTTGTTTTTGCTGGCTGATTTCTTTTCACTAACTAAAATTACCCCCGTGTGCTCACCGACATCGGCGTATTCCGGAACCCTGACCGTGAACCCGACAGTTTTAGAGCCATGAGGAGAGACGGGAATTTCCTGCTCATCAAACTCTACCCAATAACCGGGGTCTTGCCTGTCTCCCGGCTCATATTCCAGTTTGATCAACTTTCCGTCCTTAAAATTATACCCGGAAGAAAAAAGCATAATTACAGCGGCAGAATCTTTGGTGCTGCGCACAACCACCGCGTCGCGCAATTCTTCGCCCTCGGCAAGGACATACCGAAACGAATGCCGAACCGCGGTATCCTCCGCCCGCGCTACTGGTTCCATTGAAACACCCCCCACGTTGGGGCTGGCATAGGCACTATTGCCGGACATTAAAAGAAACCCCACAATCAGTACTAAGCTAGTGAGGAAAACAATAACCTTGGAGTATTTTTTCATAGCCACTCCTCTATTCTCGGATAATTTTTGCTTCATTGCAAACTCTTAGTATCTCTTTCCCAAATTACATATAGGTTGTCGGCATACACTTGGGACCAACCGTCATCGGAGTTCGACAGAAAGAAGTTTATCGGATGGGAGGCCTTAGTTAGGACTGTATCGATATTCCATTCCTTCAGCCCCGCCATTGCCGGCTCCTTCTCAGCCCCTAACAATTTCTTAAACTCCCAAAATATTTCGGTTCCATTATCTTTCCAGATGGCCATCCGGCCATCAATGAACACTTTCTGTTCAGGCAGTTGCCAAATCAGATATCCACCCCAGTTATATTCGTTGAGTAGTTTCCTGTTTTTGGGGTTGTTGCGCAGATATTCAACTGGACCAGCTGGATAGTTCAAATATAAACCGTAGTTCTTGGGACTGCTTAGCGCCGGAATACTCACAGAAAAGTAATTATATCCCATACCCGCTGTAAGCAACAAAACAACCAGCGGCATAATAATTTTTTGGGACATATCCGATAATCCCCGGCTAATCAGCAAGTCAAACTGTTCAGCCAACAGTGGAATTGAGGCTACGGCAAACAGCGGCATATGTCTCCAGGAAGAAATGCCAACATAGAACATCGCCACAGCAATGACCAATTTGGTTATATCAACCCGCCATCGATTAGCCGCCAACAGAACAACTAACAAAATTCCCAAAATGGCGATATTATAACCGGAAGTTTGCAGCAGGTTTACGCCTATCCACTCAGAAATACTGCCTAGTATTGCGCTATCGCTATATGTTTGAATTAATTCCTGGTAGACCCTCCAACCATACGGATTTATAAAGGTAGCCAAGAAACTGATTGCGCTCACAATTATAAGCGGCCGAAATTTAATAATTGGCCGGATATTTTTAAGAATTTTTTTGCTCGGTTTAGCCAGAAGAACCCGGCGAATAAACTCTCCAGTTATAAATAACATTATTATGGCAAATCCAGCCACAAATCCCCCGTGCAAATTTGCCCACAGTGCAAACAGTGGCGGCAGCCAATAGATAATACGGGAAGACCGCTGATCGCGATAGGCAAACAACACATAAAGGACAACCGCCACACCCAGAAGAGTTATCATCTGCGGCCGGGCTCCGATGATATTCCATGAAACCAACAGTGTAATTATGGCAATCAAGCTACGCATCAAAGTACTCTTAATATGGATACTTGATGCAATATAAAACGCACCAACAATGATAGCTGCAAAAACTACAACTAATCCCCACAGCCCGGCAATTGAATGGATAAAAGCCATCAATACATCGGTCAACCATTCGTGCGCTACCCATGGATAACCCGGCATTGTCCAAGAGTAGATATCGCCTCGGGGAACACTTAAGTTACTGATAACATCCTGCCCGTTACGAAGGTGCCAGCCCATATCCGGGTCATTGGGAAGCCTAAGCGACATAACAACCAGCAGGCCAAACATTAGATACTGGGATGCGGCTTCTATCAATTTATTTCTCATTAATCCCTTCATATGCGATCCATCTCAAAATCAAAATTAACAAAATATTCATTTGAACTTAGGGATTCGACCACCTCGGTTTTGCTTGTGTCAAAAAAACCTATTCCCATACCCCTGGAGATATAGAGTTCTTGAAAGAATTCATTCTTTGGAAATTTCTTAGAGGACCCCCAAAAAACCAAGTGTTTAATATCAGAACCAACTGGAATTTTAGCCAGATAGTCCGACATTGTCATCCCCCGAACATGCCAAATAACTGACTCTTTGTCGTAAGCTAACGCTGATGGACGGTACGAATATATATCATACTGCGGCAGATAGTACTGAAGGTGCCTGACTCCAAAAAAGACTAAATCACCATTAACAAAAATAATAGTATCGTCTGGAGTAAAGTTGTTTTCAACATGCGATAAAAGTTTATCGAGTGTACTATCCACTTTAATCACGGACTGGCGCGAAGCGCTAATATAATCCAAACTCAGGGCCGGAACATTAAAAAAGCTGTAAACTTGAACAGAAATTATGGCCACAACCAAAAAAGCTGCGAACAGTGTGCCAAAATTCTTATGGTAGTGATTGCCAATATCAGCAATTAGAACAATGGCACCCGACGCCAGAAGCAACAAAACAATTATAAAAAACAGCCCATATCCCGGATTTCTCATCAGAGTGATAAGCAGCAAAACCAGTCCGGGGACCATTACCCAAAACCAAAACCAAAGCTGCCTTGCAATTATAGGGAAACGGGCTTTTGATTCAGCTGCAATAAATGGCAATAAGGATAAAAACAACACTGGCAGGTACACAAAAGCAGATTGCTTGATAGTTTGCCACAGCAAAGCCCCGTTTTTGATAAGTGCGTCGGTGCCTTCGAAAGCGTATAGTATCCATAGCGATGTGACAGATAACAACGATAACGCCCTAAAATACGGCAATATTCCGCCGGAAAGATATACCAAGGGAATAAACCAAACTAAATTAGCAATAAGAAATATAATGCTGATTAACTTCCAGTATTTTGTAAATAGCGACCAATGAGAAATCACCACATAAATAGTGATCGGCAAAATAAAAATTTCAGCAGTTTGTCTGATACCGCCCAGCAGTCCTAATATGGCAACCGCTATTAAGAGTAAATTAATTTTTGGAGTACGCCAAAACCTATACAACAGCAGCAATACCACTGACATAAGAACAACTTCTACTATATAGACCTCTGCTACTGTCCCATGGAACCAGACCGACGCATTGGTAACATAAAAAATACCCGCCAAGTAGCCGGCAACTTTGCCAAATATTTCGTTAGCCAGATAATACACTATTATAAGACCGGCCAATGAAGCTAAAATTGACAAAGTAATAAACGCAATATTGGGATCGGCCACGAGATAGTTAATCAGTTTGCCCAGTCCGACATATATTATGTAGCCCGGCGGATGAGGCTGGTGTTTGATGACATCAAACTCATTTAAAGCCAAGGCAAACTGCACAGAATCATGATGAAAAAGGTGCTGTGATTTATACAGCCACCTTGAACCAGCCAAAAAAATTATCAAAATAGGCAGATAAAGCTGCGCAAAAAGTTTGGTGCTGATGAACTTCGATACCATATTTTAATCATAGATAAGTTTTCAAATATTGTCTTGCACAAAAGCAACCCGGAAGATCTCCCGGGTTGCTTCAATGACTAACTTAAATATTTTTTATTTTAGTCGGCGACCACTGTAAGTTTAAGCTCGCCGTTGTAGGTATCGGCCTTCAAGGTTGAGTCTATTGTTACATTAAATGTCCAGTTATCAAATCTAACAATACCGGTATCATTATGCCCTGAGTTAAACATGGCCTGATTTGTAGACAGATTGGCGGAAGAATTGGCCACTACATCGGCAATATCGAAGGTCTCCACATTGGTGATGTCAGCATCAGCCGGATAAGCGACAACATTGGCGGCATTGATATAATCAGAGCCAGAGTTAGTCAGGTTGGCACAATTTGCCCACATCGTCCACGCACCCGGCGAGTCGCGGTAGTCAGCAATAGTCACGTCATTAAGGAGGTTGGACTCGGTTGACGCAGTACCAGAAGTTGCGGGACTAAAAGTAAGGTCATCTGTATTTAAAATTTCCAAAACGCCGGCCTGTACAACAATGTTCAGGTCGGCAGCATCATTGTTGGCAGCCCGAGCAATAAATCCATCCTGAGGTATAAAAGACAAACCGCCCGCATTGAAAATCATCAATGTGGCAACAACTAACACGCCCCCCACAATCATCTGGCGAGACACATGCTGCCGAATTTTGGACAACAGTAATCCCTCTTTCATTTTCACCTCGCACTTATTATAACTCATAATGTTTTTTTGTATACTTTTTTATTTTAATCCTTAGCGCTAACTTATCAAGTCATCCGCGACCGGGTCGGGCCTACTTCCACCCGCGCCGGTATATTCACTATTATTGAATTGTATCATATATTACATTCTATGTCAACCCCCCCCTCTGTTGGATTCTGAATACCGTGTTAGTATATAAAAGTGAGAAAGACAAAAACAGGTAAGCAGCACAGACAAAAATTCGGGGTATTGGCATTATACCTGATGGCCCTGTTGGCTTTGGCTGTATCCATATCAGGATTGTTTACCAATGTACTGCCTGTACTCCACGATATAAATGTCTATATCTGGGCCAACGCCATCCACGAGCTAACGCTCAAAGGAATTTATTTCCCCCAATGGGTTCCACAGCTCTGGTATGGTTTTGGGCTTCCTGTTTTTTACTTCTACAATCCCCTCTATTATTTGGTGGTAGAATTTTTCCAAACATTAAAACTGGGAACTGTTGCGTCCATTAATGCGGTCTCCATAGTCTCTGTGGTTATTGGAGGATATTCAATGTATTTGTGGGTCCGCGAGGTGGCTAGCAGGTCTTCTGCCATTGCGTCCGGGGCGCTCTTTATCTTGGCTCCCTATTTTCTGTCAATGATATACACCAGAGGCGCACTTGTAGAAATTTTTGCACTCTGTTTGGTTCCGCTATTAATGTGGGCGATCACAAAGTTCTGGAAAGAGCCGGGTGTCAAATATTGGAGCATCATGATAGCTGTGTTATCAACAATTTTCCTGACGCATGTGCTAATAAGTGCAGTTGCTGTATTCATTGCCGTGACCTATGTTATTTTCCTGACTCTTCAAAAAAGAGGTACCACCGGTATCTTGACCCACACTTTGTACGCCGGGCTAATATCGTCAGCTGTTACCGCTTTTTACTGGCTGCCGGCGGTTGTGAATATAAAACTGATAAATTTCCCAAATGTTTTAGAGGGAAGATTCTTCTATAATTCTAATTTTGTCCATCTCAGTGAGTTTCTTAATCTCCCCCTGATAAAAGAACACGGGTGGCTAACTTTAGGAATATTACCGCTGGTGGTTTTGGTGCTTGGATGGATAGCCCAAGGAGAGATCATGGACGAGATAAAAAGAAAATGGCTACTGTTTATGCTTTCTTTGGCTAGCATATTTGTGCTGCTGACTCTTCCTATCTCTGACTTTTTGTGGACGATGGTACCGGGACTTGCGACTTTTCAATTTCCCTCTCGTTTTTTGGGGCCGGCAGTATTGCTGCTGGCCTTTGTGGCCGGCTTGCTGCTGGATCAGCTAATCCACAGCCAACAAGCTCGAATAATTATGTCTGCTGCAGCAATTGCGGTCGCCTGTCTTCTTGCGATTCCCTTTGTGCAGACGACGCCTTATTTTGAGTTTAATAACCTAGGAGAACAGGACCTGAATGTTACAAATTATATGAAACAAATATACGCAAGATTTGCCTATGCCCCTAAAATGGGCAAACGTTTTGACCGAGGAGTGGTTTCCTTTGAGTACCTGCCCCGCCGTATGTCGGAAGCAGAGGCCTCCAAGTTGATGTCGAATTCTTTTGAACGGCTTGTTGACGAAGAGGGCATACTTGGGGACTACATTCGGGTGGAGATGGAGTCCGGTGATGCCCAGATCACTACACAAATTGACGAACCGTATAATTCCAAATATTTGGTTAACGCCAACGAAGACAGCCGAATCCGAATAAATCAATTCGAATTTCCGGCTTGGCAGATCCGGCTGGATGGCAAATTAGTTGAAACAGAAATAATTTTTAATGAACCAGGCCAATTCCTGGACATTCCAGCCGGGAACCATGTCCTTGAAATAAAATTAACCACTTTGCCCATTGTATTTTGGTCGCGGGTCTTCTCTGGAATTGCGCTGTTGCTGACTGTTATGGGCCTGATTTGGTTCAAGCTGAGGAAAAATACTGCTAGAATTACAGGGTATGGCAAAGCAAACCAGAAAAAGAAAAGTAGATAAAAAAACGGATCTGGGTAAGATTCGGCATTCAGCCAGCCACATCCTGGCTGAAGCGGTTTTAAATTTGTATCCGAATACTAAGCTAGGTTTCGGGCCAGCAACTGAAACCGGCTTTTACTATGATTTTGATTTCAAAAGCCCGATCACTGATAGCGATTTGGAAAAAATCGAATCAGAGATGCTAAAACTTATTAATGAAGGAAGAACTTTCAAAAAATCAGAGATGACGATCGCCAAAGCGCTGGCTTGGGCTAAACGGAACAAACAACCATATAAGATAGAACTGATTGAGGGCCTGAAGCGAGATGGTCACAAACAGGTCACATTCTATAAAAGTGGCAGTTTTGTTGATTTATGTGAAGGGCCGCACGTTAAATCAGCAAAGGACATCGGGGCAATTAAATTATTGAGTTTGGCTGGCGCCTACTGGCGCGGGGATGAAAGAAACCCGCAACTAACTCGCATCTATGGCACAGCTTTTGCCGCAAAAAAAGATTTGGATGAATATATTAAACTGCGCGAAGAGGCCAAAAAGCATGACCATCGCCTGATCGGCGAGAAGCTTGAACTCTTCTCATTCCACCCGGAAGGTCCCGGTTTTCCATTCTGGCATCCAAAGGGACAGCGACTTTTCTTGACTGTTTTGGAATACATGCGGGAGGTTTTACACAAAAACGGCTATGGCGAGATAGCTACCCCGCCGATCCTCAATGTTGATTTGTGGCACAAATCCGGCCATTGGGACAACTATCAGAATAATATGTACTTCACTGAAATAGATAAGCAGTCATATGCCATCAAACCGATGAACTGCCCGGGCGGAATGCTGATTTTCAACCATAAGCTCCATTCTTATCGGGACCTGCCAATTCGAACGGCCGAATTTGGACTGGTTCACCGGCATGAACTGTCCGGCGTACTGCACGGATTATTCCGAGTGCGTTCGTTCACACAGGATGATGCCCATATCTTCTGCCTGCCGGAACAAATCAAAGATGAAATCAAGGCCCTTATTCGGATGCTACAGAACGTTTATAAAGATTTTGGATTTGAGGATTACCGCATTGAACTGTCCACTCGTCCGCTGAAGTCCATCGGTTCTGATGCAATGTGGGAAAAATCCGAACAAATAATGCGGGAAGTTGCCAAAGAAGAAAAAATTAATATTGAAGTCAATGAAGGCGAAGGGGCTTTTTATGGCCCTAAATTCGATTTTCATGTTAACGATTGCCTAGGCAGGTCTTGGCAACTGGGTACTATCCAGCTGGATTTCTCGATGCCGGAACGGCTTGGCGCCAAATACACGGACAAAGACGGAACCAGAAAGATACCAATTGTGATTCACCGCGCCATTTTAGGCAGTATAGAAAGATTCTTAGGTATTCTTATTGAACATTACGGCGGCATACTTCCCCTGTGGCTGGCGCCGGTGCAGGTCAAAATTCTGCCCATCAGTAATAAGCACAGCAAATATGTGACTAAGATCGCCCAGGAATTAAAAACGGTTAATATCCGATTTGAGACGGATGACAGAAACGAATCGTTAGGCAAAAAAATTCGCGACGCCGAGCTGATGAAGATTCCTTATATGCTAATCATTGGTGATAAAGAGGCCAAAGTTAAAAGTGTAGCGGTCCGCCACATTAAGCAGGGCGATCTGAAAACAATGAAAATCAACTCCCTAATCCGCAAGTTAGGAGAAGAAATTGATTCAAAAAAATAGAAGAGAGATTGCAACCAAGACCGATCGTCGAAGCCTCAAACGGCGCAAGGTTGCCCAATTTAAAACTGACAACCGCAGAAGTATCCGGCTAATTGCCAAACAAAGCGTACAAAGACGCAAATAGATTTAACTTCCTGTTATTGCGAGAGAAGACTACTCATTCTTCCTGTCATTGCGAGAAGTTCTGCTAAATAGCAGAACAACGAAGCAATCTATCTATGCAAAACCACAACTACTACATTTACATTATGACCAATCACCGAAACAGCGTCTTATATACTGGCATCACTAACAATTTGATCAAACGCGTTTATGAGCATAAGCATAAGTTAGTTCCCGGTTTTACTGCTAAATATAATATTTGTAAATTAGCTTACTTCGAACAGACCGAAAATGTAGAATCGGCCATACTTCGTGAAAAACAGATTAAAGGTTGGCGACGAAGCAAAAAAGAAGTTTTAATTAATCTAATGAATCCCAAATGGCAAGATTTGTCCCAAGAGTGGAATATCCAAGAAACAGATTCCTCAACAGAACCCATGTCTCTCTGTCATTCTGAGCGGAGTGAAACGAAGCCGAAGAATCTTATCAAACAGATCCCTCGAGTACCTCGGGATGACAAAAGAGACACTCGGGATGACAAAAAAGACACTCGCAATGACAGTGTAAATAAGTAGTTGATGCGTAAAAATAAGAAACTAAAAATTGTAGCGGTGGTGGGACCGACGGCTTCTGGTAAGTCAACACTGGCCGTTGAACTGGCAAAGCAGTTTAATGGAGTCATAATCTCTGCTGATTCCCGCCAAGTTTATCGCGGAATGGACATTGGTACCGCTAAAATCTCCAAAGATGAGATGGAGGGCATCTCCCACTATATGTTAGATGTGGCAGATCCGGATGATGACTTTAATGTAAGTCTATATCAAAAATCTGTAATGAATCTGCTTGAAGCCATAAAAAACAAAAATCGGAAAACCAACAGACCTGTCCTGCCCTTTATCGTCGGTGGCACTGGCCTATATGTCAGCGCCATCGTCGATGGTTTAAAATTTTCCGAGGTCAAACCGAATCTCAAATTGAGAGCCGATTTAAATAAAAAACCGCTGACCCAGTTGGCAATTAAGCTGAAAAAATTGGATCCCAACACCACTACCGACTTAAAAAACAAGCGCCGAGTTATCCGAGCCATCGAGATATTAAAAGCCGGAAGCAAACCCTCCGGGCCAGAGGCCACTAAGGACCAGTGGCCGGCCAAAACTGAACCGAAGTTTGAAGTACTAAAGATCGGCGTTGGCAAAGACAGAAACATATCCAAAAAAAGAATTGAGAATCGGATATGGAATATGGACATTCCGAAATTAATTAAAGAAACCAAAGCTCTAATTAAAAGGAAGTACGATTTTTCCAGCCCGGCCTTATCAGCTTTGGGCTACAACGATGTCAAAGATTTTATCAACGATAAAATCACTGAACCGGAGCTAATTTATAGACTAATTAAGCTACACACCCAATACGCCAAGCGGCAGATGACCTGGTTTAAGAAGGATAGATCTATTCACTGGGTAAAAGATGCCTCATCAGCCAAGAAACTAATCGCTAAGTGGTTGGAGTAGGAGTTTTAGGCTCAACCACAGATTTGACTACGGGCTGGTGCGGATAAACATAGCCAACACTGTTATATTTTCCCCGCCATAGATTAAAGCGGATACGAAAAAGATCAAAAAGTGTCCGAATAGCCTCCCTGCCGGTTCGCACCTTGGTTTCAAAATCGTTGTACCAATTAATGCCTACCTCCTTAAATCTATAACGCAGTTTTTGGGCAATGACAAAGGCCTCTATATCAAAACCGAAACGGGTCAGCCGAACATTGGCGAATATATTTTTGCCGGCATTTCGCTCAAATAGTTTGAATCCACACTGAGTATCCCAAACCCCGGGTACAGCTACAATGCGAATCAATAAGTTGGACAAACGAGACAGAATTATTCTAGGCCTCGATTGAAACACATGAATTTTGCTGCCCTTGATGTATCTGGAGCCAAATACAATTGGATAGATATTAACATGCTCTAGTAATTTTTCGACTTCTTCGATGGGTGTGGCGTTGTCGGCATCGGTAAATAAAATATATTTGCCCAAGCCCGCCAGTATCCCTTGTTTAACAACCGCTCCCTTGCCCTGATTTTGTGGATTATCAATGAGCCGCAGCTGGGGCCAGCCCTCTCTGATAATATTTACAATCGGCACAGTCGTGTCAGTACTGCCGTCATTCACCACAATAACTTCATAGACATAACCTTGAGCATCTAAATATTTTCTGATTTTGCTTAAAGTACTGCCGATTCGGCGTTCCTCATTGTAAGCAGGGATCACAATCGATAGATAGATTGAATTATTATTCCCGTTCATAAAAAACCAAATATTTGGAGGCCATAAAATTCCAAGCCAGAACAATGGCAGCCGATACAGCTTTGGCTATATTATATTGCCAAGCAAAAGTTAAATTAAAATCGTATGTGCCCAACAGCTCTGTGCCGTAGTGTACCAAGATATTTGAAAGAATCAAACCAACAGTACTGATTAACGCAAAAGTTGAAAATTGTCTGATATGAGTGGGCTCATTGTTCCTAAAAGTCCAATATTTGTTCATGAAGTAGCTATTAGTTACTGCTGCTGAGAAAGACAGAGTGTTGGCCAAAAGTATCGGCCAGCCGACTATGGCAATAAAAAAATTAAGTAACACAAAATCAATAATCGTATTGGCCACTCCTACTATTCCGAATTTAACTGCCTGTTTAACCATAATGTTGTTTTATCATTGCGAACGAAGCGAAGCAACCCCCTCGTACACACCATTCCTCTCTGATTTATGATTCACAATTCGTGATTCTATTTTAAATCCTTTGTGGCTACAACTAATATGCTGCTTCCCCACGGCAGACCGATGCCTGATGTCAGCAGATATGCCTCAAGTTTACTCAGCCAGACCAAAAAACCATTGAGATGTATGGCATCACTGACAGTTTCGTAAGTAGTTTCCGGCTTAGCATATTTTTTTACCAGTCTTATGACCACAAATACCGGAAATACAAAAAAGAAAAATGGAGACAAAAATTTTATCTTAAATCCAGCTGCTCTGATTTTTTGAGACAGCTCAAAACTAGAATAACGGCGCTTATGGTGCAAAGCTTTATCATGTGCACCGAACAGCCATTGGTGCGCGGGTACTGTCAGCAACAGATATCCACTCGGCGTTAAATTGGAATGCCATCGTCTAAGCGCAAGCCTGTCATCTTCCATATGTTCCAATAGATCAAAAGCAGTAATCAGATCATATTTTTCAGAAGATGGCCTAGTGGCATCATCTTGAATCAGCCGATGATAGGCACTTTTTTGCCTGCAGTACGATAATGCATTGGGCTCATTATCCAGACCCGTAACAACTCCCCACTTCTTTAGCCAACTAAAATTAATCCCCGTGCCGCAACCTAAGTCCAAAACATTTAGCTTGCCCGTGGGAGTTACAAATTTAGTTAAAATTTGTCCTAATATGTATCTACGCCCAATGTGCCACCAGTAGTTTTTTTCGTAACGCTCCATTCGGGTATATTCTGCCAGTTCCATTGTGATTTTCTTTCTGGTCGGGGCGACTGGACTCGAACCAGCGATCTCCGCGTCCCAAACGCGGCGCCTTAGCCACTAGGCCACGCCCCGGCTAGTTAATTCTTTTAAATATCTATATCCAGCTCCTTGTTTAAAATATTTTTCTCGACTCATCGCTTCGGCTCCAGTTGGATATATCTCTTTGTGTACAATCTGCCATGGACCTTTATTTTTTGTACTAGCGACTTTATTACTGTTATGTAGTGCAATACGATAGCTTAAATTGTTGGTTTGACCAACATAAGTTTTACCACCTTCATTAATTATTACATATAGATAATACATAACTTTATTGGGAGCCTTCAGTAGCGCAGCGTTCTGCTGGCCAGCAGAACCACGCCCCGATTGTTAAAATTAAGCTCTCAAACACACTTATTATACCTCAAATATGATGCACGGTTACAGTATAATAAGGTAGAATACAATTATCATGAGATATTCAAAATCTTTTACTAAAACCACCAAGGAAAAGCCCAAAGAAGTAGAGCTCGTCAGCCATGAGTATCTGCTTCGGAGCGGATTTATCACCCCGCTAGGAGCAGGTTTTTACACCTATTTGCCGCTGGGATTCCGGGTGCTCAAAAAGATCCGTAATATTATTGAAGAAGAACTGGCCAACATTGGGGTCGAGGAGATGTCGATGCCGGTAGTTCAGCCCGCCCGCATTTGGAAAGAGAGCGGCCGGTGGCTGGAGGTTGGCCCCGAACTTTGGAAATTCCAAAATCGTTCAGAGGAGGATTTCGCCTTAGCGATGACTCACGAGGAGGCAGTCACTGATGCCGCTAAGCAAATAATCTTTTCATACAAAGATTTGCCCAAAATCGTAAACCAAATCCAGATAAAAGTTCGCGATGAGGCCAGACCGCGCGGCGGGCTGCTTCGACTGCGTGAATTTTTAATGCAAGATGGCTACTCCTTTGACAAAGACGAGGCCGGACTGGACAAATCTTACAACCTGTTCATGGAAGCATATAAAAAAATATTTGCCCGGGTCGGCATCAAAACCGCAATTATTGAATCTGACACCGGAGCGATGGGAGGTTCAGGAGCCCACGAATTTATGATGATAGCTAAAAGCGGTGAAGATAAAATTATTTCTGACGGCAAGCGGACGGTTAATGCTGAGAAGGTTGGTATCGCCAGAGAGGAAGATATTGACTCTGCTCCGGCCAGAGCAAAGATCAAAGAATTCTTTGGACACAATAATGTGGAGTTTATGCGCGGGATTGAAGTCGGCAATATTTTCAAACTCGGCACAAAATATTCAACCTCGATGAAGCTGCAATACGTCGATGAAAAAAATAAATTGCACCCGGTAGTAATGGGCAGTTACGGAATTGGCTTGGATAGGCTGATAGCATCAATCGTTGAAGCCAGCCATGATGACAAGGGCATAATTTGGCCCGCCAGCGTGGCCCCATATAGGGTCCATTTGATCCATTTGGGAGATAACTACAAGGTAATTGACGCTGCCACCAAAATCTATGATGAATTATGGGCAGCTGGGATTGAAACTTTCTATGACGACAGAGATGAAGCCTCAGCCGGCGACAAGCTAAACGATGCGGATCTAATAGGCCTGCCATACCGCTTGGTAGTCAGCGAAAAAACCATCGCCAAAAACTCTGCGGAAATTAAGGCCCGGGATAAAAAAACTGCCTCCAATATCAAATTGGATGAAGTTGTTAAAACTTTGAGAGAATAATGAACATTGCAGCTGACATCCAATTTGAGATTCAAAAAGTGGCCAAAAAACTCTGGCCGAAAATTAAATTGCCCGAAATTGTTGTGGCTGAGCCGCCGTCTCCCCCATCTGGTGGAACAGAATTTGGGGACTATTCCTGCCCGGTGGCTTTGGGTATTGGTAGGCTCACAAAATCTGATCCTCTCAAAATTGCTGAACAAATTAAAGAAAAGCTAGGAAAAATAGAACAAATTAAGGAAATCACCGTAACCAAGCCGGGATTCATTAATTTTATAATAAATTATAAAGATCTGGCTGATGATTTGCTGGCCCGGCCGCAAAAAATTTCGGCTATGAGACCAAGAAATATTATTTTGGAACACACGGCGGTAAATCCCAACAAGGCCGCCCACATCGGGCACTTAAGAAATGCCTGTCTGGGAGATTCGTATGCCAAAATCCTAAAACTGCTGGGACATAATGTTGAAATTCAAAACTACATTGATGATCTGGGTACACAAGTGGCCGACAGCGTGATGGCTATGCGTGAATTCGGCGCTCCTCCCAAAAACCAACCGGCCGATGAATGGTACTGGAACATTTATTCAAAAATTCAAAAGAAGTATAAGACAGAGCCCGGTCTGCTTGAGAATCGCGATAATATATTACAGGAAATGGAAGAGGGCAAAAATGCTGATGCTAAAAAAATCGTCGATGAAATGGTGGCAGCCCATCTTGCCACCTTCAAGAAGTTTAATATCAAATATGATCTGCTGGTTTTTGAGCACGATATTATTAATAATCATTTGTGGGACAAGGTTTTTGAGGATTTAAAAAAGCGCAAACTCATAGTTAAGCCCGCCACGGGTGAAATGAAAGGCGCTTGGATAGTTGAGTTCGGTGAAACCGAACGGGAGAACAAAATTCTAGTAAGAGCTAACGGAGTTCCGACATACACAGCCAAGGATTTGGCATACGAGTTGTGGAAGTTCGGTTTAACTGAACCAATGAAAGGCTACAAAAACAAATTTAAAACCGTGGATATGACCATCACCGTAATTGATGAACGACAGAGTTATCCCCGAAGAGTGATTCAACATATTTTAAGCGAGTTGGGATATAAAAGGGAAGCTAAAAACTCTATTCACCTCGCCTATGGGGTAGTTAAGATTTCCAAGAAAGCCGCACAGGTGCTCAATCAGGACACCGGGCAAAAATCGACGTATTCAATGTCTGGCAGAAGCGGCATCGGGGTTATGGTCAACGCATTACTGGATACCGTCATCGCCAAACAAATTTGTGATCACAAAACTGAGGCAAATCGGGCCAAGGATATTGCCGTCGGCTCAATCCGCTACTATATGCTAAAAACCCGTCCTCTGCGTGAAATTATATTCGACTTTGATGAAGCTCTAAAAACTGATGGCAATACCGGTGTCTACTTGCAATATGCCTATGTTCGAGCCAATCATATTTTAATGAAAGTTGATTCGAAAAAATCTGCCAAAATTCCCAAAAACTTGAGCGTTCACGAAAAACAATTAATCAAGACGTTAGCTGAGTTGGAAAGCCATATCCTCAAAGCTGCTAATGAATACGACCCGTCGCTGATTTGTGATTATGCTCATGGTTTGGCTTCAACCTTCGCCCGGTTCTATGAGACCAGCCCAGTGCTACAGTCGGAGGAACCGCTTAAATCCTTCCGACTCAATTTAGTTAAAAAATACAAAGAAACCTTAGAACAAGTGTTGAATCTCATTGGTATTCCAGTACTACCCAGTATCTAAAATGCAAGTTCAGTTTAAATTATTTATTCTGTTAGGCATCGCCTTGATCGGCTACGCCGGCTGGCATACCCTTGGTCAGCCCGAATTTAGGGAAGCTACAGAAAATACCACTCAACCCAAATCTATCACTGTACTGGTAGGCGGGGATGTTAATATGGGCAGACTGACCGGCCAAAATATTTTGGCTGGCGATATCGATTTTCCATTTAAATATATTGCCGATACGTTAAAAAACGTGGACATTGCTTTTGTTAATCTTGAAAGCCAGCTGGCGGACTTAGGCGGCGAAACTGAATCTCCCACTTCTGAATACCGCTTTGCCGGTCCACCGGATGGCGCCGTTAGCTTAGCCAACGCCGGCATCGACATTGTGTCAGTGGCCAATAATCATATGTGGGACTATGGCAAGGCCAAATTAAAAGAAACTTTGGATAATCTGCGAAACAATGAGGTTTTATATGTCGGCGCGAGCATGGATGGCAACAAACGTTTTGATCCCGCTGTTCTAGAGATACGTGGTAAGAAAATCGCGTTTTTGGCAATGACAAATTTGCTCAACGGCTATGAAAATGTCGGGGCTGACGATTATATCTCGTTTCAAAATCCCGATGCTATCGTAGCAGAGATTGAAAAGCTGAAAGTCCGCAGTGATATAGATTGGATTTTAGTTTCTCTGCATTCCGGCGCCGAATACATTGAGAAACCTACACAAAACACGGTTAATCTAGCCAAACGATTCATCGACGCTGGAGCTGATGCTATTCTGGGACACCATCCCCATGTTCCCCTGCCCATAGATGTATATAATAAAAAACCCATTTTCTATTCCTTGGGTAATTTTGCCTTTTGGCAGCCATTTGGGTTTTGGACGGAAAACAGCTTTTTGGCCAAATTAATATTAGAGAAACCCCACGAGGTTAAGTACGAGATTATTCCCATCGACGCTGGCTGGCAACCAGAACTATTAACAGACGAAGAATCCATTAATAAACTACTCTCTCGCTTGAATAGCTAACAATCCCCTCCTATTGGCGAAGCCAACCATCGAGCGTTGAAACATTAGCGTTCTGAATAAAACAAATCCTCTACTCTAGTGTGCCCACTGTCTGACCGCAGGGAGTTTGGTGATAAACCAGAGAGAAGATTTGTTTATATGAATAGCTAATGTTGAACGCGGAGGATTTTTCCGGTACTTTTTCTAAAAAAGTACCAAAACATTTTGGTTACTTTAGTGAAAAGTAACACTTGTTGCTGTTGACAAAAATCAAAAAATGTACTATAATAATATAATACACTGGAAAAGCTTGCACCTATGGCAAAAAATAAAAAACAAAAACAAACTTCTGTATATCTAATGGTCCTTCTAATCGTCGCACTAGTTATTGCTGGTGCGTTGATTTACTTATGGGTAAAAAGTTTCACACCGGCATCCGAAGCATCTACTTCGGCCAGACAAGCTGCCCCGTTCATCGACTACACTGGCACAATGAATTACAACGGGCAGACCGATACCTTAGTATTGGGCATTTTAAAGCCGAGCATCGTCAAATTAATGCAAGAACGGCCTGATTTTGAGGGTGACCCGGTAATTAAAGCCGAGAACAAAATAAAAGAAATACAAAGCTTGATTCGCCAAGCCAAAAATTTGATCGCTACTATTACCGGCGAGGCAACCACGCCAGTTTTTAACGATGAAGAAACAATTGAAGAAGAGCCGGCAAAAAATTATGTAACGCCCCTTAATGATTTTTCTGTGTATGAACCGACCGACGATGGTGACATATCCCCTGATAGAGATGACAAGCCGGATCTAAGCTTGCCTAACCTTGTGCCCGACTTTGCCTCCGACTCAGGGAGTTCGTCTCCGACTCAGCGAGAATCAACTAAAGACAGCAGCCCAACTGAAAATGAACCCGAGTCATTAATTGACAAAGTCGCCAGCAGTGCAAAAAATCTAGTTGCCAATACCACCAACTTGGTGGCTGACTTTTTCAAGAACACTTGGTCCAAAATAACCGGCAGGCCGTATATCAGCAGCTACACCATTAGCCGATTTGCCTTGAGCCAAGAGGTTGAAATCAAAATTAAGGGCAATAACTTCCACCCCAACAAAGACGAAAACGACACCACTTTGGCACCGGAGCCAGGCTCGTCTATCACCATTGCTTACACAAATGGGGATGTTACTACCCTTTCTGATCGGCAGTTCTTTGGAAGCAATACACAACTAACTGCATACACTAAAGATTACGCTAAAACCATATCCAAGATAACCTTCACCTCGCGGGAACGGGGCTCTTACAGCAAGTCTATGCCCGTGCTTAAGCAGATCACTCCAATCCAAAAGGACTATCCCCTGTCTTTAAGCGGGTATAGAGTTACCAAATATTCGATATCGAACGAAATTAAGGTCAGTATATTCGGCAATAATTTCTACCCCGATAAGCCCAAAGATGCAACCAATCTTGCCATGAAAGCGGGCAGTAAAATCAAGCTGACTTATGCCAACGGAACCACTGCAACCTTTGACCATAAAAAATTCTTCGGCACCAACACCGAACTGACTCTCATCATTGATGATAACGGTAGAAAAATTGTTAAGGTTGAGTTTATCAACAGTAAAGGTGAAAGTGCATATACTACTAATAACCAAACACCTGCCCCGACCACCGGCGGAGAGCCAGAAATGGAATCAGTCCGACCTCAGGCCTCGCTGTCCAGTTTTAAGGCCGAAAATCTGGCTATCGGCGGAGCCAAAATCACCATTTTCGGCAGTAATCTAAAAGTTGGGACTGCTAAAAACTTGGCGCCGGAAAAAGGTTCCAGACTAACCATTTTCTTCGACGACTTTACCAATCGGGAGTTTAAAGATACTGAGTTTATGGTTGCAAATGATTCAATTGTGGCGTATTCAAATGAAAAATTCAGAAAAGTAGCCCGGGTTTATTTCGAATCGCCGACCTTTGGCATTAAAAGCACCCAGACCGGAACCACGATCACTCAGCCACCGGTCAATGAGCCAAAAATTACTGGGTACAAAATTATGAATTACAACATATACGACCAGCTTATGGTCGAAGGCGAAAATCTGCTGGTCAGCTCCAATCGCTCGGACAAGGACGAACAAGTTGTGATTATGTATCGCGATAATAATAGCCGCACCTATACCAGCAACGAATTTTATGGCTCTCCAACCAGAATTTATATAATCGGCGACGTAGATGAATTCAGCAATATCGGCACTGTTTATTTCGAATCAAAAAGCCGCGGACTTGCCAGCACCAGCAATCAGCTTAGCTTGATCAACGTTGCCAATTTTTTGGTCAACAAGGTATTAGCCGCTGTTTCGGAGAGTGAAAATACTACATTTGGAATTAAAGCCAAAAACCGTAGACAGGCCTATGACGACCTGAAGGATGAAGTTGATAATATACTGGCTCAGCTTGAGACTTACGGAGATGAGCTTAATGCTTATGTGGTTCCCAGCCAGCCGACCGGCGATAGCTTAGGGACAAAAATTCCAACCTCGTCAACCAGCGGACTGACGATCCGCGGCGATCTCGGTGAAACAGAGACACTCGGAGCAGCCGCATTAAAACAAAAGCTCAAAAGTGCCAGCCGCAGCATTTACTGGTTAAAACGAGACGATCCCGTACTTAAGACATGGGATAGTATAGCAGAGTTCCAGGCCAATGGAGTGCTGGGATTTGATTTTGATCTTAAATACGCATCCAACGGCGTTGTCTTCATTAAATTGAATAGTTCCAATTCAAACGTTCAATCTTTAGTAAACGAAATTGCCAATAACCGAACTATCTTAAATGCCTTAATGCAAGTCGGCCGCTCGGCCTTCCCGGGAGGCTATGACACTCCGGCCTGGATTCGAGAAGCTCTCAAAACTGCTAAAAATAGAAACACTAATCTTACACCTGCTGCTCCTGCCCTTAATGAACCAGCAGCTTTTTAAAAAGGTAAGATAAAAACTAGATAAAAACTCCAAGTAAATTTGGGGTTTTTGTTTACAATAGACATATGGGGCTGGCAAAAATCAAGAGCGCGGCCATTATCGGCCTTAGCGCAATTCCGATTGATGTAGAAGTGGACATTAGCAACGGTCTGCCGACTTTTAAGATAGTCGGCCTGCCTGACAAGGCAGTGGAGGAAGCCCGCGAGCGGGTGCGTTCGGCACTAAAGAATTCAAATATGCAGATGCCAAACAAGCGGCTAACTGTGAATCTGGCGCCGGCTGATGTAAAAAAAGTGGGCCCAGCCTATGATTTGCCGATTGCTGTAGGTTTAGCGTTAGCTTCTGAACAAATTAAGCTGCCCGATGAGAAGATGCTGTTTGTAGGCGAATTAGCGCTTAACGGCGACGCCCGCAGTGCTAATGGAATCATTGCTATCGCCAACATGGCAAAGCAACAGGGTTACACAAAATTATTTGTTCCCTCCAAAAATGCCAAAGAGGCGTCCTTAATTGACGGGATTGAGGTTATTCCTACCAGCAACCTGAAGGATTTAATGCTGCATTTCCGCGAAGAACAGGTTATTCTTCCCCATCCCAAACAAAAAATTGTCCCGAGATTGCCAAAAGCAGAAAACGATATGAAAAATATCGCCGGACAGGAACAGGCCAAACGGGCACTGGAAATCGCTGCCGCCGGCGGACATAATATTCTGATGACTGGACCTCCGGGCAGCGGCAAAACTATGCTGGCCAAAGCCCTTCCGGGAATTCTGCCGGAGATGAATGTAAAAGAGATCTTGGAAGTAACAAATATCTACAGTGTGGCGGGAATGTTACAGGACCAATCGATTATATCCACCCGGCCATTTAGGAGCCCACATCATACCTCATCGTATGTAGCGTTGGTTGGCGGCGGCAATTGGCCCCAGCCCGGCGAGGTGTCGTTGGCGCATCGGGGGGTTTTATTTTTGGATGAACTGCCGGAATTTCCCAGAAATGTATTGGAAGTTTTGCGCCAGCCGTTGGAAGATGGCGTGGTCCATGTCGCCCGCGCAGCCGGCAAAGTTAGTTTCCCGGCTCGATTCATGCTGGTCGCCGCCAAAAATCCCTGCCCGTGCGGATATTTTGGCGATCGGGACAAGACCTGCACCTGCTCTGCCGGACAGATCGAGAGTTATAATAAGAAAATTTCCGGCCCCCTGCTTGATAGAATTGACATCCATATCGAAGTGCCTAGGGTGGAATATAAAAAACTTCGTAATCCCGAATCAAACTGTGAAAGTTCCGCCGCGATCCGCCAGCGTATTGCCCAAGCACGACTAATCCAAAAGGAAAGATTTGAAAAATCAGCCACCAACAACAATGGCGAGATGACCACTGAGGAAATAAAAGCATATTGCATACTAGATGACGCGGGCGAACAACTTTTGGAACAGGCTGTAACTTCCTATCATTTGTCCCCTCGCAGCTACACTAGAATATTGAAAATTGCCCGCACCATCGCTGATTTGGAAAATTCAGAATCAATCAAGCCA
Organism: candidate division Kazan bacterium; assembly: GCA_003647645.1. Classification (GTDB taxonomy): domain Bacteria; phylum Patescibacteriota; class Kazan-3B-28; order Kazan-3B-28; family Kazan-3B-28; genus B79-G16. Next base: position 40,290 of record QMNG01000003.1, read on the forward strand.
AATCACTTGGCAGAGGCCATTCGTTATAAAGTTATAGAATAAATAACCCCTCCATAATGTTTATTCCGCATTGAGCAAATTGTGCAAGCCAATAGAAAAATTACCGCCAGCGAAGCTGCACGTTTGAGCGGAGCGAGTTCAGCGAGAGCTGGAAAGGTAATTTTGTCTAAATTGGCTCACAATTTGTGAACAGGGTGTCTTTTTTGAGGCACTTTTGGGACAAGCAAAAAGTGCCAAAACATTTTGGCTACTTTTGATAAAAATAACACTATATTCTAAACGCCCCAAAATTTGGGACGTTTACTTTATCTACTTTACAAAAGTCCTACTAGCCAACTACCAAAAGCAGTATTATCGATAGCCCAATTGAGCGCCACCAACACAACTATTATGGCCACTATTAAAATCAATAAGAAAATCAGATCTTTCTTGACATAGCTATACTCGTGGACAACGGGCGGAGTAACCGGCGCAGCCGGTGTTACCGGGGCCTCTGGAGAAACCAGTGTTTCAGTTTGCGCGCTCTCCTCTGGTTGGCGAACGACTGCTTCAGGGACAGCTCTTTCTGCATCTTGATGCAACGCCTGAAGGCGTTGTAATTCCTTTAATCGTTTGAGATGTTTCTTCGACATCTTAAATAACAATCTTATAATCTGTCATCCCGAGGTACTCGAGGGATCTGTTCTATAAGATTCTTCGACTGCGCTCAGAATGACAATGGGCGAAACGGGTCCTTTTCTCGCATCCAACACTCCGCACCCTCCTTCGTTCAATCTCATCACAAGTAGGAGATTTGCCTCTTGTGATATAGATTTCACTACGGACGGGCAGACCGGCGATGTCTTCAGCACAGAAATCCCGCGACGACCTACTTTCGCGGGGCCTTGCGGTCCCACTATCATCGGCGCTGGGGTGCTTAACTGCCGTGTTCGGAATGGGAACGGGTGTTTCCACCCCGCTACAGTCACGGGATTTCTAAGCTGAAAATACTACCGAGGAGCACCTGCCCGAAACGCTCCGCGTATGCGACGCAGGCGGGCAATGTTTGATACTAATTTTTAATCTATTTCCCGGAGATGAAGAAATCCTTCAGTTTTTGCAGGCCTTCATCCATTGATATAAACAATCTTATCAGCTCGGCTAATGCTAAGATCAGAACAGCTTCTATTGTGCTGACGAATACAATCGCCAAACCGGCAGAAATACCTGAACCGCCAAACAGCGGAACACCATAACTGACAATAATCTCCGGATTCAACCAAGCCAAAAAGCCAACGGCAAGCCCCCCTATAAATATTAGCCAACCAAGACCACGTAGGACATATATAGATGTCCGCAACATTTTATACTTACCCATAAATTCTCAAAAAAATAATTAATTTACCTTGCCCGAAATGCTACGTATAACGTTGCAGACGGGCCAGCCCGCAGCAGATACAGCGTTTCTGGCGGGCACAAATCAAGAATATCACAACTTTCCTAAATCGCCGATTCAAGGAATGTAAGCACAAGCCTTTATCCAATCGAACGAAAAAATTATCGAATTATTAGTACAACTCGGCTGAATGCATTACTGCACTTACACCTGTTGCCTATCAACCAGGTAGTCTTCCTGGATTCTCACTTCCGCCGAAGCGGAAATCGAAATCTGTCTTGGAGGAGGCTTCGCGCTTATATGCTTTCAGCGCTTATCCCGTCCGCACATAGCTACCCGACGGTGCCCTTGGTAGGACAGCCGGTACACCAGAGGTGCGTTCACTTCGGTCCTCTCGTACTAGAAGTGACTCTCCTCAAATTTCCATGTCCACAGCAGATAGAGACCGAACTGTCTCACGCATGTATCTCCATTATTACTAATGGCATAGACTATATCTTCACCCTTTCTTGTACATCTACAAGATGAGGGGGTGGCGTATGATGGGTGGCTAGTTGCCGATCCCATCTCATCAATCCATTCTTGCCAGAGTGAATCGAATCAGTCGTTACGGGGAAAGAGATTATTTGTTTGCAGAAACTTTTTAACTGTTGTCTGATTAATCGTCCGTTTCTTAGAATAATTATACTTTGCAGTTTCATCTACCAGAGCCGCTCTCTTAAGAAGCTCTCGGGGAGACATTCTTTGGTGCGAAGAACCAATTCCCAACACACATAAATCAATAACTTTTTGTGCTAAGGTCTTTTTAAGTCGCAAGTACGGCAACAATTTAGTTAACACATCGTAGACTGGCTGATATCCAACAATCGTATATTCAGCCATTTGATCGTTACGAACTCGAACATATCCGAATTTGAATTGATTTTTTAACCATTCGAGAAAATCCTTTTTAGTTTCTTTTTGATAAAAAACTATACTGACTCGAATTTGGTAACCATGGATATATCCTTTCCGTTTCACAAGTTGTGCCATAATACAACCGTCTCCGTCCAAGAATCCCGCAATGTAAGCAAGTAATGTTTCTGTCATAAACTCAGTCTTCCCTCGGTATTGCCCTCTGTTGGTTCGGTATTCAACAGTAGGGTTTCACCGATATTAGCCACGTTTATTGTACAACATTTCTGTTGTAGAACGCAATGTAACTTACGTTCTGAACCCAGCTCGCGTGCCTCTTTAATTGGCGAACAGCCAAACCCTTGGAACCTGCTCCAGCTCCAGGATGAGACGAGCCGACATCGAGGTGCCAAACCACGCCGTCGATATGGACTCTCGGGCGTGATAAGCCTGTTATCCCCGGGGTAACTTTTATTCGTTGAGCTTCCGCGCACCCATGTGCTACGGTCGGATCACTATAGCCTGCTTTCGCATCTGCTCGACTTGTAGGTCTCGCAGTTAAGCTCCCATATACTATTGCGCTATCATCCCGATTTCCATCCGGGACTAGGGAACCTTTGAACGCCTCCGTTACTTTTTAGGAGGCAACCGCCCCAGTTAAACTACCCACCAAACGCTGTCCCTCTGCCGGATAACGGCTAGAGGTTAGAATTAAAAGCTCATCAGGGTGGTATTTCAAGGACGACTCCACCCCGACTGGCGTCGGGGCTTCTTAGTCTCCCACCTATCCTACACAGATGAAATTTTAACCCAGCGTCAAGCTGTAGTGAAGCTCCACGGGGTCTTTTTGTCTTGCTGCGGATAACCGGCATCTTCACCGGTAATGTAGTTTCGCCGAGTCCCTCTTTGAGACAGTCTCCAGATCGTTACGCTATTCGTGCGGGTCGGAACTTACCCGACAAGGAATTTCGCTTATGTGTGTTATTCGTCAATTGACGAACTTCTGCCGTATGGCAGAACTGCATGTCGCCATGCAGATCGGACTATATCTTCCTCACTTAATGTGAGGCTTGGCGTGTAGTCTCTGAGGATTTCCCGCCTTTTCTCTCAGAAAGGGTTTCCATTTTTTTGCTAAATAGCAAAAAGATGGCGGGATCTTTCCTGCTGATTGTCTGCACCCATTGGATTTTTACTATAAGTGTAATCCTACACTTATAGTACCATGGGATACCCAGGGTTTCCAGCATATAGCCAAGTTTTACTAAGGCAGCTTTCCTACCTTAGGACCGTTCATTTATGTTACTTTGCATAACCACATCCATTACTGATATTGCGCTCTGTGGCGCCCCGCCGTTTCCGGTTTCCATTTTGCTTATGCAAAATGGCGGGGTCTGCATGTCGCCATGCAGATCGGACTATATCATCTCTGATGTCGAAATCTGTCGTGTATCAGAGTTCGGCGTATAGTCTCTGAGGATTCTCGCTGTAGAATTCTTTCTCTTACCACCACTATTCATCTGGTGGCGCAACGACAAGGCTAACAAATAGTCATTATCGTCGAGTTGTGGTTTAGCCAATAAATTGGCTACCTGTTTAAAACGCTCAAATTCTTGGGCTTTTTGACCCACGAGGGGAAATTTGTCAAAGAAGGGAATAACACAAGAACATATTTCTGGTAGCGAATTTACTTCGAAATACCATGCATCATTACCTGCTTTGCGCATTGTTCCACATCTAAGAGTGTTTTTGAATAACTCAAGTGGTTCGCGGTCGCGTTGCGAAACATTAAAGGCGGCGGATATTCTCCAGCCCCTTCTATAATCGCTACGACGACGGCAGATGATCATAAAACTACCTTCTCCCAGAGCAAATCCGGAAAGAAAATAACCTATGTCATCAGAAATAGAATTTACATCGAGCCTTTCCTGCTGATTGTCTGCACCCGAGACATTGTCAGAAACCATATGTTAAGCATATAAGCTTCTAGTCTGGGATACTACACCTTTTTCAGGACAGAGTTTCCAGCATATAGCCGAATTTTACAACTACCTCGGTCAAGTTGATAGTTACGGCCGCCGTTCACCAGGGCTTAGATCAGAAGCTTTAACCAACGCGAAGCGCTGGTCTGACCTCCTCACGTGACCTTCTGGCACTGGGCAAGCGTCAGTCCCTATACTTCCTCTTGCGAGTTAGCAGAGACCTGTGTTTTTGATAAACAGTCGCCTGGAGTCTTTAGCTGCGGCCAGCCACCGCTCCGCAATGGAAATGTCAAATTAAGAATTAGAATGTCAAATGATGGAAGAAGATTCTTTGAATCTTCAATCGTTCATTCTTCATTATTCATTCTGCATTGTTCATTCCCAGTGCGAAGCGTTGGTTGGCAGTCCTTATCCCGAAGTTACGGACGCTGTTTTGCCGAGTTCCTTAAAGAGGGTTCTCTCGTACGCCTTAGGCTACTCGCCCTACCCACCTGTGTCGGTTTCAGTACGGATATTTTGCATTCTCGCTAGAGGTTTTTCCAGTCAGATTAAATCAGCCAAGTTATTTCATCCCGAAGGAATCCACTCCCATTCACAGCTCGAAGTTTATCGGCGAACCGAATAATCTCCCGGATTTGCCAAAGAGATCCTCCTCACTGCTTAGACCCGGAAACCTATCCGGGCTCAGCCTATCATTCTGCGTTACCCCATTGCTAGGCGCGCAAACCCGTGAACTGGCATCCATTCTGCTGTACAGCAGAACGATCATCCAATCCGCAGAATTTGTTTGCCTTGGACGAACACAAAATAGTACAGGAATATTAACCTGTTGCCCATCGACTACGCTTTTCAGCCTCGCCTTAGGACCGACTAACCCTGGGACGAAAACCGTCGCCCAGGAAACCTCAGGTAAATCGGCGTCAAGGTTTTTCACCTTGATCTCGCTACTCGTGCCAACATTCTCACTTCTGTACGCTCCACCGAACCTTACGGTTCAACTTCACTGCTGTACAGAACGCTCCCCTACCACACCACTGCTACGCAGTGGAAGCACTAAACCCTAAGCACTAAATCCTAAACTTATCTTACTCGTTTGTCCCAGTTTGGAATTTGGGATTTGGAATTTGTTTAGAATTTAGGATTTCGAATTTAGAATTTCCATTGCGGAGCAATGGCATCCGCATCTTCGGTACTTAATTTAGCCCCGTTACATTTTCGGCGCAGACACACATCGACCAGTGAGCTATTACGCTTTCTTTGAAGGATGGCTGCTTCTAAGCCAACCTCCTGGTTGTTTATGTGTCTCTACTTCCTTTCACACTTAATTAAGTTTAGGGACCTTAGATGGCGGTCTGGGCTGTTTCCCTCTCGACGCATGACGCTTAGCCGCCACGGTCTGACTCTGAGACTTTTGACCAGTCAGTATTCGGAGTTTAATTGGATGTGGTACACATAAGTGCCCAAATCCATTCAGTAGCTCTACCACTGCTGGGAACGTTCTCAGGCTATACCTAAATATATTTCGGGGAGAACCAGCTATCTCCGAGCTCGATTGGAATTTCTCCGCTAACCACAGCTCATCCCCTCACTTTTCAACGTAAGTGGGTGCGGCCCTCCACAACTTTTTACGGTTGCTTCAGCCTGGCCATGGTTAGATCGCCCGGTTTCGGGTCTAATCCCTGCTACTTCAATCGCGCTATTCACACTTGCTTTCGCTTCGGCTACGCCAGTCTAGTGGCTTAACCTTGCAACAAAGATTAACTCGTTGGCTCATTCTACAAAAGGCACGCAGTCACACCACCAGCACTCTGTGCTGGATGGAAATACTAAGCACGAAGCACTAAATACTAAACAATATCTAAATAATAAATTTCCAAACAGGTTTAAAGTGTTTGAAGGTTTAGAATTTGTAATTTGTTTAGAGTTTAGAATTTCGGATTTAGAGTTTCCAGCACACAGTGCTGGCGATGCTCCTACTATTATTCAAGCATACGGTTTCAGGTACTATTTCACTCCCCTCACAGGGGGACTTTTCACCTTTCCCTCACGGTACTTGTTCACTATCGGTCTGGAATGATATTTAGCCTTACCAGATGGTCCTGGCAGATTCCGGCAGAATTTCACGGGTTCCACCGTACTCGAGAGAAAACACTTCAGAGTAATTTTCCTTTCGCTTACAGGACTTTCACCTTCTTTGGTTGCCCTTTCCAGGGACCTTCTGCTAGGAAAATTATTTGTTAACTCCTGATTGAATTTACTGATTCAATACGTGCAATCCTCACAACCCCCTCTTTCACAACGCCAGTAAGCTTTTCCATGAAAGAAGGTTTGGGCTCTTCCCTTTTCGCTCGCCGCTACTGGGGGAATAAACATTTGTTCTCTTTTCCTCGTGGTACTAAGATGTTTCAGTTCCCACGGTTCCCTCCTCACTGCCTATGTGTTCAGCAGTGGGTTACGCTAATGCGTTGGGTTTCCCCATTCGGACATCCCCGGATCATAGGATGTTTGACTCCTTCCCGAGGCTTTTCGCAGTCTACTACGTCCTTCTTCGGTCATTCCAACCAAGGCATCCACCATATGCTCTTGAGTAACTTATTCACTCGATTTTTGGGGTTTAAAGACTAGTGCCTAGACATTCTTAAATCGGCGATTTAAGAAAGTTAGTTTAATTTTTGCCTAATTTTCAAAGGGCTAAGATATTGAAATTGGGATGCTCCATTCGACAAGCCCAGAGCAAATTCCCCTTCGAGGAATTTAAAAACAGGGCGTTCATCCCTGCTGAAAAATTTTCAACTTAAAAGGATGAATTACGTTTTAAACAGATTTTGCAGAAACAAACTAAACAAATCGATAGCTGATCTTATATGGACTTCGTAGTCGAGTATATTCAACTGTTGATAATTAAAGACTATATCCTTGTCCCCCCACTGGGGATACATTAGTAAATCTATCATATATATGATAGACATACAAGAAAGATTATTACAATATATCCCCTTGGCGTCAACCCCATACAAGCGACTTTCTGTAAAACGGGGTACCCTCTGTTATTACAGAAGCGTCGTCTACGGGGCAAGGGGGTATAATAGGGATACCTGTCCTGCTCATTGTCATTCTGAATTCATTTCAGAATCTAGCTTCCTGCCCAGAGGGCTTTAGCCCGGAGGGATCCTGAAACTAGTTCAGGATGACGGAAGAGAGAGCTTCCAGACTCCAAATTCTAAATTCCAACCCATTATGGAAGAATTGAGTAAAAGCATCAAAAAAATTAAGCTCCAGAAGCGGAATCCGCATCTCCATTCGGAATTGCATGCTCTGGTAGATGAGGTGAGGGTTCAGTTTGGCGAAACGGCAAAAAAAGGCGTGGGTTCTTTTAGCTTTTATTTAGGGTTTTTTAAGAGACTAGGAGTAAATAAGGTCCGCCAGATACTGGCAGAAGTGAAGCAATCTAATGCAGAGGATCCGAAAAAGCTCTTTTGGCATCTTATAGGAGAAGAATCGAAAAAATAACCTTGTCCTCGGGCTTGACCCGGGGATCCAGAAATAACAGTTTTTCGCTACCATTTGAGTCGGCAAACGGTAGCACCAAACCGACCGCTGTGTTCGTCGGGTTTTTCATTGGCTAAATCCTCTTACCGCTTAAAGGGGTAAACTCGTTCATTCCTTCACTCAAACATACCCCACACGATAAGGATTTAACTCCCGCCTGCATCAGCTGTGCTTCAAGCACTGCGGGCAGGCAATTCAAGACAACCGACCTCCAATGCGGGATTAAATGTAATCGGCCCATTCGCGGGCCGATTGGTTATTCTTGCCCGAAGCATAGTTTTACTGCGGGCGGGTTAGCTTATAGGTGACTTTCGGGCCGGATTTGCCTATTTGTCTGATCAGTCCCTGTTTTTCTAGCTCATCCAAGTCGCGGGTGGCTTGAGACTGTGATACCCCCGTTAACTTCCTGTACTGCTCGTTAGTAATTTCCCCCTCTTTTTTGAGATGCTCTAATGCTCTCCGCCTCTGCCACTCCTGCTTCTCCACTACTTTAACTCTGCCCGGCCTTACCCAAAGCCATGCGATAATCCCTAATAAGATGAAAATGATTAAATAATACATAAATTCATTTTACATCAAAAAACAGCCCCATTTTTTAACGGCCCACCCACGGGCTGTTAGACTTTCATAAAATTTTATGAATAAAAGCTTCCTCTGTTATATTATTTTACAGATTCCAAATACCAGTATGTCGTTTGACTTAAAATCTCAGATTAGAATCTTCAGAAAACGCCCCCAATATTAATAGTCGTTGGCGTAACACATTGCGAACCGACCATAACCTTGCCATTTTTTCACCTTCTCCGTATGGAACTCTTATTTCCCCAGTCATCACATATTTTTTATCTGGCATAGTACCACTCTGGGGTCTAATTTGAGATGTCTTTCCTTCTTGTAAGAGCGTGGCTACATCAGCGCTTGAATAAGATGGATGCCCTAGGCACATTCCCTTATCATCCAGCAACTCAACTGAGATATTGGGCATTGGCCACTTGTTATGTTTCCAGGAATTAGCAATCTGAGCCATAGCCCCAAATGCCTGTTCTCTGTATATCCCCCAAAAATCTACATGTATAACATCGTATGCTGCAGCTGTACCAAAATAAATCTGACTCTTGCGCCCCATTACCTTGGGGGAATACTGCAAAGTTATACTGACATTTTTCTTATCATCACTTACATTTAAATTAACTACTTTCATCCATCGTTCAATTAGGATTCTTTCAATAGACCGTCTTACCTCGGCGATTCTAAACAATTGGGTACGTTGCAGTTTAATCTCAATTTTGGGGTTGTGATTAAGAAAAAGTGCTACACCAACTTCAATAATCCAAATTGCCTTTCTGAGATCTTTTATATGTCTATTGAGATCTGAAATGGTTAGCTCGAGTGGAGCTTTACCGAGATCTTTCAAAATAACCGTCCCTTCGTCAGTCACTTCCCAACGATCATGCCCCCCACCTGCATTTCTAATCATTCGATTCACTCCGATGGCTAATTCTGCAACATTGTTCCTGCCGACATTAACTTTTGAAGATTCTATCGTGGCAAGCTTGTCACTCGCTCCAATTCCAATAACCTTTTCGGGTAATTGAACCTTTTTGGAGTTACTAAGTTGTTTTAGATAATAGTAGGGAACGCTTGACCATAGTCTAAAGGAGCTTTCAAATAGATCCTTGTATTGGTCTAACTGTGCTTTAACTGTCGATTCCTTATCTTGTGAATCAAACGCCTTGTTGATAGCATGTCCACCTGGAGCTGTTCTAACATAATCGCGATCAACCTCTGAACCTATAACAGATATAAGTGCCACCAATTGGTTCGGATCAACTTTAGCTAATTCCTCACACAATTGTTTGATCATCATTACTCTCTCCCACTCCTTATTGCTCACATCTAGATACCACTTTTCCCATCCTTTACTAACCCAGTAGCTTAAATCATCGCCTTTCGGTTCATATTTAAGATGGGGTTTGATAGAATCCTCAAAGAACTTGGTTCTGATAGCTAAGCTTGGTTCATCAATAATCATCTTATAACTTTGTGGAGGTGTAGGTTAGGGTGTAGACTTCTTGGCCATTTTTGGTGATGGTTTCGGTGCCGTGGAATTTTTTATTGTCCCCAATCGATTAGCTCGGTGAATCTTAAATAAAAACCAAACGGGTCTTCCATTCTAAAGTCGCGCCACTTCATTTCTTTATCTTCCTTATCCATTACTGGCTGAATGATGTGGTCTTTGAGAGTGTCAGCAACTTTGTTGTAGAACTCGTCAGCGCTAGGAACGGGTATGGTGATGGAGGTGGCGTATCCCCGCTTGGTGTCTTTGGGGTAGTTTTTGAAGTATGACTGGTTGTAGACTAAATCATTACCGCCATAGAAATGGAGAAGGGTTTCACCCATCTCGGTGGTCAGCTTCATCACTAAGTAGCCGGGTTTATCAGCAGTGGGAACGTGCTCTAAAATCACCTTGAAACCAAGGATGGAATAAAATTTCTTGGCCACATCAAAATCTGGAATATGTAATTCGATTATCAGATTGTTGCGAATTGGTTGTTTGTTCATAACTTAATAGGTCTTGGTTCTGGCGCTAATTAAAAATTCCGCTACTTCCTCCATATATTTTGAGCATAACATAGGCTATTTTTCTTGACCAGAAGCTACTTTTTGTTATATTAGAGCTATCTCGAACATTAAGATTGGAGGTGATATTGTGCCGATACCGTGGACGGTATATATTTCTGCAGGCAACAAGACAATGCACTACATCGACAATGCGTGTTGTGCAATTATCCGTCCCACAAGTGACAATGGGATAGAATTGCTGCTTTATGAAGTATTAGGTAGAAACGAAGCTAACCTAATACTCCAAGGCAGAGACAAGGAGGAGGTGTTTCGCACCTGCTTCTACTACACGGCTGGCAGCTCAGAGGAGCAAGAAAAAGCACTTCAAGATGCTAAAAGTCGGGCAGAGGAGCTGCTGATGGAGCGAAGCGAGGAAGCCCGCCAACTCCTCAAGAAACACCGGCCGCTCGTTCCTGCTATTTTCAGTGGAGAACGTACCTCTAAAACCTTCAAGGAGGTAACCTAGCAGAGAAAATTAAGAGCCACCCCTCTCCTTTGGTACGCAAAATCGGTGAAGCCCCAACCAACGAGGCCATCAGCCGTTACATGGGTGATTAGGCCAGAATCTTGCAACTGAACATACAGGCATTTCTTTTAAGAAGTGCCTGTTTTCATTTAATTCTAATCGGCCCATCCACGGGCCGATTGATTTCTCGCTTCTATTGCGGATTTTCTTTACTTCTTTGATATACTGTAAGTGTGAATAAGAGGATACTTCTAGCCGTGGATCCAGCCTCCGGCCCGAAGGACCCCAAAGCCCGGAGGGAAGACCTAAAAAAGCTTCGCCAGAAAAGCGAGGTAGTTAAAGTTGTCGATAAAAATATCAAGCGTCTGGTTTCGGATATGTTCGATATTATGCATGCAGACAACGGAATCGGGCTGTCGGCTCCTCAGATCGGCGTGTCCAAGCGGGTAATTATCGGAGAATATGAAAGCACTAAGACTCCTGTTCCTCGCATGGTATTAATTAATCCCGAAATCACTTGGACATCAAAAAAAGAAACTGTGGACGAGGAGGGCTGTTTATCGTTTCCCAACTTGTACGGAATGGTCAAGAGACCTGAACGCATTCGCTATACTGCTATGAACGAAAACGGCAAAAAGATTGAGGGCAAAGCCACTGGTTTACAGGCTCGGGTTATCCAGCACGAAATAGACCATCTGGACGGGATTTTATTTATAGATAGGCTTGAGGGAAACCTATATACCTATGAGAAACAGGCAGAGAATGGAGAGTAAAGAATAGAGCATAGAGAGCAGAGAGAAGGAAAAACACAACTCTGTCATTGCGAGGAGGTCAAAGACCGACGAAGCAATCTCTTCTAAACACTCAGATTGCCACGCTACGCTCGCAATGACAAAAAACAAAAACTGTAATTTATTATTCCAGATTCTATATTCCAAATTCCAATTTTTATGAATCCCCAAAGCTACAATGTGATATTCATGGGCACGCCGGAATTTGCTGTGCCATCACTGAAAGCATTGATCGCCAGTCCAGAATTCAATGTAAGAATGGTAATTACCCAGCCGGATAAACCAGCCGGGCGAGGCAACGAAGTTCAAAAAAGTCCGGTTACCGAAGTGGCTTTGACGGAAGGTCTGCCGATTTTGCAGCCAGAAACAGTTAAGCACAACCCCGAGTTGGTTAGAGCAATCAAAAGCATTGCGCCGGATGTGATTGTGGTGGCGGCCTATGGCAAGATTTTGCCTCAAGAGATCTTAGACATTCCGAAATTTGGAATAGTTAATGTCCATGCTTCCCTACTGCCCAAATACCGCGGAGCTTCACCAATACCAGCGACAATAATCAACGGTGATGCCGAAACTGGCGTAACAATCATGAAAATGGAATTAGAAATGGATGCAGGCCCGATTATTGGCACCAGCAAGAAAATAACCATAGACCAAGATGACACCAGCGCGACATTAAGTAAAAAATTGGCTGAAATCGGCGCCGAATCATTGATGGAGCTGCTGCCAAAATACCTGAGCGGCGAAATTACACCGCAAAAACAAAACGAAGCCGAGGCCAGTTTTGTTAAACTCCTTGAAAAAGAAGACGGTAAAATTGACTGGAACGAATCTGAGGAGATTATCGCCCGCAAGGTACGAGCGTATAATCCGTGGCCGTCAGCTTTCACTATTTACAAAGGCGAACCACTCAAAATTTTAGAAACGGAATATCATCCTGAGATACAGAATGAATCAGGCAAAGTTAGCACTCAGAACAGCGACTTATATATAGGAAAATTGAAGATACTCAAACTGCAACCGGCCGGCAAAAAACCAATGTCCGGGAGAGACTTTTTAGCTGGACATGCAGATATTGCAGATATAGATCTTAGAAGTTAATTTTTGATAAGACGAATATGCTACAATTAGGGTAGTTTATTTTTGACAAAGGGATTTATATCGTTGCTTGATCAGAAGCCGTCTTGTGCTATTCGACACAGTTTGGTCGGGCTGTTGTCCACTTTTGTCGGGCTTCTGGCAAGACATAACGTAGAGGAGTCGCCATGGCATATCTCTATCTACTAATTGGTATTGTTGACCTAATTTTGGTCTTCATTAACCCTGAGTGGGGCTACACTCTGGCCATCATTCTCGGTATCATCTATGTGATATTCGGGCTGTATGAGGTCTTCATGCCTCGCAAATAGAAATAGGATTTATCCTGTTATCATAAGTCCGCAAAAACCCGTTCTTTTCTGAACGGGTTTTTGGTTATCCTTATTTATTGCCCAAATCCAGCCGATTCCAAAAATTCGTTGATTCTCGTAAAGAAATCACCGACTACCGGGATGACTTCCATTTGTTGCAGGATGGCTCCGATAATTGCTACTAAGATTGCTAGTCCCACTGTGGCGCCGAGAGCAATAAATATACCGCTCACAAACGAGCGGGCAATTAGATAACCCCAATTACCATAGGCCTTTTCAATGGCCAAACTAAACGAACGAAGTGCAACATCATTAATCATCCCCTTTTTGTGTTGTTTCTTCCTCATCCCAATCATTATACCAGCTCTATGCGACGCTCACATTACACTCAATGTCATACAGGGCGTAGGAAACATTATTTACCCAAGGATGGAGAGGTTCAACATATTTCCAAGTTCGTACCATTCCCCAAGGGGTAGGCTCGCCGTCTTGGGGGTCATACTTATACAGAAGCTCAGAAGTATATTTGATCGACTCAGACCAAGAATTAAAATTCCTGGTTTTGCCAAAGTTATCACTGCCTTTGCGATAATCTTTAATTCCCCAAGCGTTAAAATTACCTGCCATGTGCTTGCCATAGCTGCTCTCGGCAGCGGAAATGGCTATAATTGTCCGCCAGTTATCGTATTTTGTCACTTCGACAGCTGGTATAGGGCTGCCCTTATCTGATAAAAAGGTCTGCAATTGAGAAGTCAGCGGATCGAGATCGTATCCGACTGGCCCCCCTACAGCAATGTAGGCGAGAAGGGCAAATATTGCCCCAACTAAGCTGTTCATTTTTTCTATCCCCAATAAAAAACTGCCTTTTGGCAGCTACAAAACAGGATAGCTTAAAACTAGCTCTGTGTCAATAGAACTAGTATTTAGTATTTGGAATCTAGAATCTAGTATGGGGTAGTACTTTTTCCGTTTGGTACAGCCAACCGTAGCTTGGAAAGCGAAGTTTGGTGGAGCTAGACGGAACTTTCCCAAGAGAAGCAGAGCATTCAATTTGATTCCATTCGTCCCTCCTGTTAGAATGAAGCGTTTATAATTTGAACCTTAACACAAGGAGGAGATTTCAAATGGAAGGCAAACCTTCTTATCCCTGCTCGGATTATTCCCCTGAAAGCTGGGATGATGTAACTATCTACGCCATCACGGGATGGATGAGCCAGTCATGGGATGGAAGAGACGATTTTGCGGTAGCCTTTGGTGGCTACTTCAAGTTGCTCGAGAAAGAAGGAGCACTCAAGGGACAGATCGTGGATCAGTGGGGAACAGCCATAATTAATGGGACTTTGAAGGGAGACACTCTCCTTTTCGACAAGCACTACGACTTCCTCGCAACCCCCATTACTTACCCTCTTATTATTTCTTTCAATCTCACCAAGGAAGCCGACGGCCATTGGCGTGGGACCTACCAGATGTCTGGCGGCTTACATGGGAATGGAACCGTTGAATGCATTGTGGAAGCCGCCATACCCAACGCATTCGGGGTTTCTTCGGAAGCCCACCTCAGTTAAAGGACTCAGAGCTGAGCATCTCTAAAAACTGCTCTTTTTTGTTAGATTGATTAAATCTGCTCTGGTGGACGGTACCGGAATCGAACCGGTGGCCTCTACGATGCGAACGTAGCGCTCTACCAACTGAGCTAACCGCCCTCATGTGGTCGTTCTACAAGCTATAGCAGGCTAGGTAGGCAATTGAGATCCTTCGACTTCGCTCAGGATGACAAGATTATTAATTGGATATTGGATATTGAATATTACGGCGCAACCGTTTTATATTTCTTCGAACTCAAACTCTTTTGAGCCGATGCGGACTTTATCCCCCTCTTTGGCGCCGGCCTTTTTTAATGCTCCCAGCACCCCCATCCGCTTCAATACTTTATAAAATCGGGCCAAAGCTTGGGGATTATTGACATCGGTCTTTGTGGCCAATCTCTCCTGACGCGGACCCTTAACCTCAAAATATCCTCTTTTTTTCACAACTTCAAACCGAACATACGGCAGATCCCGCAGAGTGAAGATTTTAAAGATTTCATCAGCTTTGGTTTTATGTTCAACCTTAGGTAGAGTGCTGGCAATATTATTAACCAGATTCTGCACATTTTTGTGGGTGGCAGCCGAGATATAAAACGCCGGAAAGTTCCGAAACTTGATCTTTTTTATCTTTTTAAGCTGTTCCTCGGTAGCCACATCAATTTTATTGAATACAACCAACTGCGGCTTTTGTCCCAGCATCTTATCATATTTTTTCATCTCGCTATTAATCTTCTGGAAATCCTTTTTGGGATTTTCGCTAGTGGCATCCAGTATATGAACCAACAGCTTAGTCCGCTCGACATGCTTTAAAAACCGAATGCCCAAACCCTTGCCTTGTGAAGCTCCCTCAATCAACCCGGGAACATCGGCGACAATAAAACTGGTGTCTTTGAGCCGAACTATGCCCAAATTCGGAATTAAAGTTGTGAAATGATAATCCGCAATTTTAGGACGGGCATTAGAGATAACAGACAACAAAGTTGATTTACCAACAGAGGGCATGCCAATTAGCCCAACATCAGCCACAATTTTAAGCTTGAGCACTACCTCGCGCTCTTCTCCCGGTTCACCCAGCTCGGCAAAGCGCGGAGTTTGGAAAGAGGCCCTGGCAAACCGAGCATTGCCCATTCCCCCTTCTCCGCCCTTGGCCGCCAAAAATTCATCGCCCGATTCATCTAGATCAGCTATTAAAAACTCCTTTTTCTCGCCCTTAACTTTTTCCCTCCGAGCCGGAGATCCTCCAGCCCGGCGGGAGACCCTTTCAAAGATTTGCGTACCCACCGGAACCTTTATTATTAAATCCTTACCTGCCTTGCCGGCAGATTTCTTCTTTTTGCCCCCCTCTCCATTTTGGGCTTTGTAGGTCTTTTTTCTTGTCAGATCAGCCAAAGTGTTGAGATTATGGTCGGCTCTGATAATGATATCGCCGCCATCGCCGCCATCGCCGCCGTCAGGACCGCCGCGAGCCACAAATTTTTCACGGCGAAAAGACACGGCACCGTCCCCGCCTCTGCCGGCGATAATTTCAAAGCTAACTTCGTCTGCAAAACTACTCACACTATTAGTATCTAGTATTTAGTATTTGGTATCTAGTATCTGGTATCTAGTGTTTAGTATATATTAGATTCTGAACCAAGTTCAGAATGACGGGTTGTGTATTTTATGTCTGGTCTCCGACTCTTGAGAGTCTCTGACTCGGAGAGATTCCCGACTCCGCTCTTCGACGAGCTCAAAATCCGCGGCGGGAATGACAATTAATAATAAATAGCCCCTTTTGGGCTATTTATCTATGGACGCATTGTATACTATCTACTTAAAATTGGTAGTCGGAGCGTTCATCAACTACTTCAATCGGTTGATTTAGTTTGCGGTAAACCAGCCAAGCACCGGCCAAGGCTGCGGCAACTATACTTGCCCACATCCATTCCTCGGGGCCTGTACCGGGCAATGGGCTCATAAAGTAGGTATAGCCAAAGTATTCATCCATCTCTTGGTCATTATTATAGACCTTAACTCCAAGGGTAGTTTTGCTGGTGAGCTCGGGACGAGGAGGAACCTGAAGCAGAATTCTGTCATCGTTCCAATCCAAGATGTTGGTCATTTCCTCCAGGCCAATGTACACTTTACTGTTTTCACCATAGAAGCCAAATCCGCGGCCGTAGATTGTAATATTAGTGGGAACCATTTTGCTGCCACTGGCAGGGTAAATGTAAGTGATCTCGATGCCTCCAGAACCCGGGGGCAGAGGCGCTGGCGAGGAGCCGACAATGTAAGTGAAACTGTCATAGGTATCTGATTTATCATCATCTCTGGTAACTGTGATTCGACGGGCACTGTTGGCAGTTAGGTCCGGCTCAGCCGGAATAGTCACGCTAATTGAAGTATCAGACCAGCTGGTGACCGTAGCTGACTTAGTGCCGATGTGCACCCAGCCCGTACCTTGGGTTGCCCCAAAGTTGGTGCCGAAGATAGTAATATCATGACTGGAAGTATTAGTGCCGCTAGACGGGCTAATGCTAGTGATGTCCGGATCAGTGGTAGCCGGAGGAGTACTGGATACTGTAACAGTCGCGGACTCTACAGAGTTTAACAGCTCGCTGCCAGTGGAAGATGTAACATTACAATAGTTGTTCGTGGTGTCATTGGGGTTTTGAGGATCAAACACAAAATTAACGTTGGTGGCACCTGTTTCAGTTTTGGCTTTGAAGTTGACGGTAGCCACCTTAATAGCTGTGCCATTTCCGCCGACCGGAGAAGCATTGAGTCCAACCAATGCTGAAACAACTTTTCTGTTTGTGTAAGCGCCAGCAGTACTTTCTACAACTGATGGAAGAGGATCAGTGCTTAAATTAGGTTCATAACCAACATAGTCTAACTTGCTGCTATCCCACTGAAGAATGGCATCAACGCCAAGTGTCTTATCTGCGCCTGTATCTACCATAATATCCAGAGAAAAGGTTTCTCCCGGACCGACTGTTTTTACGCTTGGATCAAAGAAAAGCTTAGCAGTTCCAGCAGCCGTGGCTGGCATAACGCCAGCAAACACAAGGCTAAAACCTGCAATTAAGCTGACAATTTGTTTGAATATTTGATTTTTCATTTTTGTTTTTTATGCCCCCCTATTGTTTTATTATACTACACTTTTGATTTTTTGTCAAGTGGTCATCAGGTTCATTATAAATCACCCAGTATTTGCCCCAAGTCGCCCATTTCCTGAAAATTACCAGTTTTACCAAACGGCCAGAAGTCATTAGCATTAACCGAACCGTCATTGTTGAAATCAGCAATTGACCAAAGTCCCTCCCCTACCGGATTTCCAAAGAGCCCTAAGAATATTGAATAGTCATGAGAATTGATTGAATCATCCCGATTACCAAATACATCGTAACTGCCGCCAATATCCCCTACCAGAAGCTCTGGGAAGACAAGATCGAATGTTATATCATCGCCGGTTGAATCGGGTATTGTAATATCTTCGGTGGCCCTTCGAGATATGTGCTGAGAGGTTTTAGCGAATACAGCATAAGTAAATCCCGGCTGTAGCTCGGTTGTAGCGATAGAGCCAGAATAAGTTCCGTCCTCTGCGATACTAATCATGCTGGCCGGAACTGTCACAGTAGCAACTTGCCCATATCGATCAATATCGGCTACTTCGTATATATAGAGGGTAAATTGGGGGTCGGGCCGATATATCGGTGATTCTATCTCACCCATTTGAAGCGTAGTGGTGAAGTTGATGCTGACAACGCCCTGACCGGTAATAAGCAGACTGAGAGGGACGGAAGTAACAACTATTTCGCCATCAATAGTAACATCAATGGTAAATGTCAGATCCTCATTAAGATGTTCCAGACCCTCGGATGCGACGAGCATATCTAATTCCCAACCAAATGTGTCGCCGCCATACTCATCGCCGTCCATTGACACTAGTTCGTATGACTCAAGATCGCCAACAAATTCCGATATATCATAAGCCAGAACCACATCGCTCAGGCGCAATTCATCATTAATGTCGTTATCATGTACGAGTATGGTATAGATAAATGTCCCACCTGGATTAGTAATAATATCCTCTGGGGTAACTGTAATTGTAAGCGGATCTTCGGTTATGGTAACTGGATCATAGCTAACGCTCAGCGATTCGAAGTACGGACGGGTAACATTCCAGTCGTAGGTGAACAGATCAACTTTAAACTGCACAGATTTCACTTCAGAAAGATTGGTGGCAACATTAAATCTAGAAATATCAGAATATTCTGAATTAATCGTTGCATTAGTAAAAATCAGATAATAATCCCTATCTTGACTATCGGAATGCTGAGGTATTTCGTTAAGACCATCCAAAGTTATTGAATTGCCGTCAGCATCAATGAATGCCATGCCTACTTCAACATTTGCCCCACCGACCGGTCCGCTCGGATCCAGACCATATCCATCAATAAATCCCCAATCAACATTCGCTGATGTGAATGATTCAATCGATTCGGTAAGTTCAATATCTGCAGAATAATAAACGCCGTTGAGAGGCAAGGGTGGAATTTCTCCCGATTCCTCTATTGAGAAAGCCTCAGAATTGAAATTTTTCCCGAACGAACCGACATCATCACCGGTAACATAGAGGGAGATAAGCGCATTGTCGGCAAAATCTTCAATGTTTGATATCAGAGTGCCATCTAATTTGGTTCCAACCTCCCAAGTGGCCGTAAACGGACCAGTGCCATCCTGCGGATTAATTATCATCGGTTCTAACCATTCGGCGTCCAGACATACGCCAGGATCTATCTGGCATAAGACAAATTCAATATTAATTGGCCCGGTAAGTGCTCGGTTTAACTCAAACTCGATATCTTTGTTTTGGCCAACATACCAAACTTCTCCAGCCGAGGGATGCTCGATAGTTATAAAGAAGGGCTCTACAACCGGTTCGTTCACATTAAACCAGTTGGACTGACCATAAGGAAGTCCCCAATTATTATGAGCATCTTCTTCGTTCATTCTGACGGCAATTTCAACTTCATCCCAATCGTAA
>QMNG01000004.1 GCA_003647645.1 candidate division Kazan bacterium
GGTGTATTGCAGGGTGACGTGAAGGACGTCTTGCTATTGGACGTGACCCCGCTGTCGCTCGGCTTGGAAACACTCGGCGGTGTTGGGACCAAGCTTATTGAACGAAACACTACAATTCCAACTAGTAAATCACAGATATTCTCAACGGCGGCCGATAACCAACCAAGTGTCGAAATACATGTATTTCAAGGCGAGCGAGAAATGGCCGCAGATAATAAGTCGCTGGGCCGGTTCATACTGGATGGTATCGCGCCAGCGCCCCGCGGTGTGCCTCAAATTGAGGTTACCTTTGACATCGATGCCAATGGTATTCTCAACGTTACGGCCAAGGACAAGGGAACTGGCAAAGAACAGCATATTACCATTACTGGCTCAAGTGGTATGAGCAAGGAGGAGGTAGAGAGAATGGCCAAAGAGGCTGAGGCACATGCGGAAGAAGATAAAAAGAAAAGAGAGAAAATAGAAACCCGCAACCAAGCTGACAGTTTGGTCTATTCCTCTGAAAAGGCCCTGAAAGATGCCGGCGACAAGGTTGATACTGCCCTCAAAGGCCAGATTGAAGATAGAATTAAAGCTGTTAAGGACGCATTAGAGAAGGATGACACCGAGACGATTAAAAAAGCAACCGCCGAATTGTCTGAGGCTATTCAAAAAATTGGCCAAGCGGTTTACGGGCAGAGTGGGCAAGGCGCTTCTCAGACAGGTGCTAAAACCGAGGGAGACAAAGGTGCCAAAGATGCTGATTTTACTCAGGCATCCGATTCGACCTCCGGTTCGAAAGGGTCAACTCAGGACGAACCTTCACAATCCAGTGACGACAAATCTAGCGACGAGCAAAAATAACTGCTATGATTTAAGGTGTTATGGGGGAAAACACTGCCAATCCCATAAGGGATTATGATAATTCCTCTATCAACTACCTCAGCATAGAACGATGACTAAGAGAAAATATGAGGGAAGATATCACAATCTCACACGGATTAAGAAAATCTAGCATTTGGTTGGCATTTGTCAGCTTGCTGGTGTTTATTGTTCTGGCCGCTCCGAGGTGCAGCAGTTCAGAACCCGAGCCAACTTCGTCTGATAATGTTGTTTCTAATGATAATAACTTTTTATCAGACAATCCGATTGGCAATATTGATTTACCCGGTTCTTCTCTGCCGGAATCAACGCCGGGTAATCAATATGACTCCGGACTGAATAACTCGGCAGCGATGTATGCTTTGCTTCAGGACGAAAAAAACACAGCCATTGCCTCGATTCGGGCCCTGCAGGAGGATGTGATCCTAGCGTTGGTGTCACTTAAATTTGTCAATGGATTATCAGATAGCAACTTGGTGACCAACTATTATATCTATTTATCGGCTTCTAATCCCGATTACTATTATTTGGTGAATATGCCCAGAAACAGCGCAAGTTTAAAGAGGTTTCTAATGCCCAAGGAGGATCTGGCGCTGCCGTTCAATCTGTTAGAAGTTCAGGATCAATATTGGAAACTTTCTTATGCTGACGCGTTGCAGGAAGTTGAGAAGCGAGGAGGGTTGACCTTTAGGGCTAATCATCCGGATGCGTTTGAAGTTTCTGCCATCTTGGCTAAACCAGCCAATCAGTTCACCAACTGGTTTATAACTTATCGGGCAACTGATGGTACTGGCGAAGTTTTCAAAGCGACTGTTGATGCGGTAAATGGAGAGACAACGATAGTTGGGAACTAAGAAATAGCGAGTATAGAACAGGGTATCGACCTGTATGGGTCGTCGGTTAATTTATGGGTAAAGACTATTACAACATATTGGGTGTAGACAGAAATGCCTCACCGGAAGAAATTAAAAAGGCTTATCGTAAGCTGGCTTTAAAGTATCATCCTGACAAAGGCAAGAACGGTGACGAAACCAAGTTTAAAGATGTCAACGAAGCGTATCAGGTGCTTGGTAATGAACAAAAGCGCCGGCAGTACGATCAGTTTGGGCAAGCTTTCAGCGGATCCAGCAAAGCGGGCTTTGATTTTACCTCGGGGGGTGTGCCGCCTCAGTGGGATTTCAGCGGATTCCAGCAAAGCGGATTTGGCGATATGGGAGATATTTTTGAAACCTTTTTTGGCAGAAGCGGCTCACGCCGCAGAAGCCCCGCAGATATTAAACGGGGCAGGGATTTAGAAACTGTGATTGAGATAACTTTTGACGAAGCCTTGTTCGGAGCAAGTAAAGATGTATACGTCAACCGGGAAGTTCCATGTGATTCATGCTCGGCTACCGGGTCTGCCACTGGTAAGCAAAAAACTTGTGATAGATGTGGGGGTAAAGGACAGACAGAAGTCATCCGCAAGACCATGCTGGGTGCCATTCGCCAAGTGCAGGTTTGTCCGGAGTGTAAGGGCTTGGGTGAGGTACCCGAAAAGAACTGCAAAGCCTGTCGGGGGGAAGGAAAGATTCGTAAGTCCGAAAAAATTAAAGTTGAAATCCCGGCTGGAATTGATCAGGGCCAAACAATTCGGGTGACCAGCAAGGGTGACGCTGGTTGGCGGGGCGGCAAAATCGGTGATTTGTATCTGACCGTAAATATTTTACCAAGCAAGGAGTATGCGCGAGAGGGAGATGACCTAAGCAAAGTTGTTTCAATTCCGTTTACTACTGCGGTATTGGGGGGAAGTGTTGAAGTAACTACGCCGTATGATTCGATTAATTTAAAAATTCCAGCCGGAACCAAGGCTGGGGAGATATTCAAAGTTCGCGATCATGGAGTTCAGAAGCTGAATAGTCTTAAAAAAGGCAATCTCTATTTAGAGATAGATATTGATGTTCCCAAACGTTTAACTCTAAAACAGCGTAGGCTGCTACAAGAGCTAGACAAGGAATTTTAATTGCCGCATTTTGCTCGTCCAAAATGTGGCACAAAAGGGCGCCGCAGTTCGTCGAAGCTAACTAAGAGATTTATCTCATTGGCTAACGCTTCTCCTCCAATGCGGGTAGAAATCCAAGGAGGGGATTTTTTTATTCTTTTTTGATATGATTAGACTGTTATGGTTCCTACATGGGATATAGTTTTACTAGCTTTTGGGGGCGCAAGCATCGTCTACGGTTTGATGTTGCGCGAGCGAGTGATAGTAACCTTATTGGGGGCCTATGCTGCTATAGTGATAACCAACATTTGGGGAGTTGCGCTTTATGAAATAGTAACCAACCAGAGCGCGGCAGTATTAAGCGAACAATTGGTTAACACCAATAACATCTCCGTATTTACAATGCAGATGGTTATTTTTGCGGGGGTACTGTTGATTATTGCTCTTAAGGGCGGAGTGTTGATTCATCCAGAATCGCTTGGTACTGGAGTGATGTCGATGATTGTGCTGGTATTATATGGTCTGCTAAGTGCAACATTGATAGCTTCAGCAATATTGGGATTTTTACCACAAGACCAACTTAATGTTGTCTATGAAGGCTCCAACATAGCTCGCTATTTAGTGGATTACCAAAACTGGGTTCTTATCGCGCCGCTTTTGGTAATGCTGGTTTCCGGTTGGGGGTCGAGAGAATAATGATTTGTCATTTTAGGCGTTTCATTTTAAAGTGTAGTCATGCGGATACGCTTGTTAAATTTTGGCAAGGATAATATTGCTTGGCTTCAATGGGGCCGATTTAAACGGCGCGAGCAGAGTCTGTTCGTTTTTGTTTGGCTGTCGGCCGTATTGCACGTTATATTTTGGGTAATTTGGCATTTCTTCGTGGCGCCGTATCCCATCGCTCTAACCATTCCTTTGGCCACAAATTTGGGGATATTCAATTTCTTATATGATTATTTTTGGCCTCTGGGTAACACAGCTATTTTGATATTGAATACACTGCTAGCTTTCCAGATATACAAAAAGGATATCTTCGCCAGCTGGCTTTTAATTGGTGCTAATATTTTCTTACAAATTTTGGCCTTAGCGATTACTCTTTTCCTCATATCGTTTAGTAGCTCATTGTAATTATGATATTTTTCGAGTCAAATTTAATTCTTTATTACTTTGGAATTTTCTTCACCTTGTATATAGGCGTCTTCTATCTGATTACATTATTTGAAAACAGAGAGAAAATTAGAGATCCTAAGGTTGGTAAGCTTTACACCCTTAGTATTATTGTGCCGGCGTTCAACGAGGCCAAAACCATTGGCAAGACTTTGGTATCTTTAAAGAATTTAAATTATCCCCAAGATAAAATAAAGATCATTGTGGTAGATGACGGCTCTACTGACAACACATATGAGATTGCCAGCAGATTTTCTGGCGTAAAAGTGATTAAAAAAGAAAATGGGGGCAAGGCCAGCGCTATTAATATTGGATTGAAAGAGGTTGGCACAGAGTTAGTAGCGGTGATGGACGCAGATTCGTTTGTAACTGAGCATGCCTTGTGGTCAATGGTGGGATACTTTAGAAATAAACGAACAATGGCCGTGACGCCGGCGTTGAAAGTTTATAGTCCCAAGGGTTTTTGGCAGGGAGTCCAATATGTCGAGTATCTTTTTTCTGTATTTTTCAGGAAGATGTTTTCGTTTCTAAATGGAGTGTATGTCACCCCGGGTCCGTTTTCGGTATATCGCAAAGAATTTTTTGACAAGTACGGCGATTTTCAGGAAAACAATATGAGTGAAGACCTGGAAGTTGCCTTAAGGATTCAATCTCATGATTATAAGATTGAAAATTCTATTAATGCCGAAGTATTCACTGTGGCTCCGAATAATTTTAAAGCTCTGCTAAAACAAAGAGTGAGATGGTATAGCGGAGTATTAAACAATCTTTATGCTTACCGCCATTTGTTCGGGTCTAGAAGGGGATATTTGGGGATATTTGTTTTGCCGGTAACACTTGTATCTATTGTTCTGGTTTTGGCGCTCTTGGGATATTATGGAGCAACGCTGTTTATAAGTCTGTTAAAAAATCTTTATCAAATTAGGTTGGTCAGTTTTGATGTCATGGGTATAGCACAAGACTATCTTGCTAATTTTTCAGTGCTCAAATATATTAGTCCAACCTTGGTACTGTTTGTTCTAACAATCAGCTTTACGGTAACAATATTCATTTTGTCTCGCATTTATTCACAGGATAAAGGCAAGGTCTTCGGTAGTTTTTTGATGTATGCATTGGTTTATGGCCCTATATTTGGCGTGATGTGGATTACTACCATAGCGCACAAGATTTTAAATCTTAAAATAAAATGGTAAGTCGCAGGATAAACTATGTGAAGTTTGTTTTTGCCTTTCTCATTGCTGGCGCGATATTTTTTGGAGGCCTGTTCTTAGGTAGTCAGTTAACTTCTCTGCAGATTCATAACATTACCAGCATTCAGGAAGATTTGAAAACATCACTGGCAAGTTTAGAGCTTCGTCATGATTTACTAAAACAAAATATTTGTGGAATATCTGATTTTGGTTTGTTTGGAGCGGAACTGGGTGATTTAGGCAGGCAGCTAGCAGATGTGGAAAAGGGCTTTGGGAAAAATAAAGAGAACATTCTGAAACTCAAAGAACCATATTTCTTGCTGGAAATCCGTCATTTCTTATTATTGCAGGAGGCCAAAAACAAATGTGGCAATGATATTGATTTGGTTTTGTATTTTTATTCAAATGATCCCAAACAGTGCGAACAATGTGATGACCAAGGATATATTCTAAGCTATTTGCAGGACAAAATAGGCTACGAAAAAATTAAAATTTATTCTTTCGATATTCGTTCCCAATCGCCGTCAGTCCAAACTTTAATGGATTTGTACAATGTTGAGAGAGTTCCGTTGGTGGTGATAAACGACAATGTTTACAATCAGTTTTTGACCCTTGAAGAAATTCAGGAAATCTTAGGGGTGGCAGATACTCTTGGTTAAAACTAAACATACAGAAAGTCTTAAAATAGTGTCTTGATTTTTGATTATATCGGTTGCTAGAATCAAGTATTTATTTTATCTAGAGAATAACGCGCTAGATCATTTTACTTGTCTGAAAGCAGTTTTTATGATAGGTTGGTAACAAACTTGTTCGTATTGATGAGTGTTCATTACCAAAAAGGAGGTGACTCTAATGCCGAAATGTGCTGGTGGATGCGGTCGTGAGGTTGCCAGTGAGGGCGACTACTGTAAGATTTGTGGTTATGGACAGTCAGATACTTTGAGAAGTAACCACAATGTTCAGCCCATTATTCCTG
Organism: candidate division Kazan bacterium; assembly: GCA_003647645.1. Classification (GTDB taxonomy): domain Bacteria; phylum Patescibacteriota; class Kazan-3B-28; order Kazan-3B-28; family Kazan-3B-28; genus B79-G16. The sequence goes on from QMNG01000004.1 coordinate 6,173, forward strand.
CGCAGGGGACAGATGAAGATTCTAACTCCCATCGGCTCTCTGAATTTCTTAAGGGAGGTATGTCTTCCGCAGCGAACCAAGGACCAGCTTATCGTGGGAGTGTTGGTGAAAGGATGGGAAAAATCATTGGACCCTTGGTTGGTGTTGTAGTAGTTTTAGTCATTGCGGGTTTTGTAGCTGCGGGCATCAAGATCACTGCAGAGACCGTTGGAGTGGTCTCCCAGGAAGTTGATGAGCAGATGAAGGAGAAAATCGAGAGAAAATTTAATCCGCCATCCTCAACATTCTCAGCTTCGTTTAAGGACAAAGGGGGCAATTATCGTGAAGTTCAGATGTCTCTGATAGCTGATCCCAGACCATATGACGGTAGCTGTCTCATCGTCAATATTGGTGAAACGGGTACAATTCGCGCCAGGGTTCTAGGTATTGAGGAGAAAGATTACTATATCAAGTGGATTCTCAAACCCCAGTTGGTTGGGATCACGGATTGGGAGCAAGTCGATCACAACACGATTAATGTTTCATTTAGCAAGAAGATTCCCTGGAAAGTTATTGGTGATAAAGACCCACGATCGCTGAACGGGAAGAACGGGTTTCGTGCAGAATTATACCTTCGGTCTGAACGGAGGTTGCTATGCACCTGCTGGATGGATGTTCAGTGCAATTAGCTGTATTGGTTCGTTGATAAAGGCCTTTGTAAAAGATACTTAGGCCTTTTTTATTGGCTGTCTGGGGTCAGCAATCCTGCATATTTTTGTTTATGTCGATTATTAAAATTAAATAACGTGTTTTATACCGAGGAATAATATATTAGTTAATTATCCAAGCGTTCCGGCATTATGGAATATAATCAGTTCCAAAATGCTCTACAGAGTTGACATTAGAAGAGTTATCCCTTAGCATAACTAACGGTATATTATAATCTTTTAAAAGGAGTAAATTACAAGGTTTCTGGCTTTCTTTTGATCTGATCAAAGGACTTAAGAAATCTGCCTGTCCCGACGCATTTCGGGGTCGGTTTTTATTCCTTACTACCAGCACTTTTCCATCTAGATAGTACTTAGAGAGTTTTAGTTTTTACTTTAACTTTTCGTAATTTTACGTTAACGTTAATCGTTTTTGAAACATTTTTGTTTCAAAAACTTCTTTGAGAGTTTGATCCTGGCTCAGGATTAACGCTGGCGGCATGCCTAACACATGCAAGTCGAGTGTCCAATGTTTTGCATTGGTAGCACGGCGGACGGCTGAGTAACGCGTGGGTATCTACCTTCAAGTTGAGGATAATCCCGGGAAACCGGGAATAATACTCAATAGTTCCCTCCGGGGTAAAGATTTATCGCTTGAAGAGGAGCCTGCGTCCGATTAGCTTGTTGGTGAGGTAACGGCTCACCAAGGCTCTGATCGGTAGGGGACCTGAGAGGGTGACCCCCCAGACTGGGACTGAGATACGGCCCAGACTCCTACGGGAGGCAGCAGTGGGGAATTTTGCACAATGGGCGAAAGCCTGATGCAGCAATGCCGCGTGGAGGAAGAATGCCTTCGGGTTGTAAACTCCTTTTGTCTGTGAAGATTATGACGGTAGCAGACGAATAAGAGCTTGCTAACTACGTGCCAGCAGCAGCGGTAATACGTAGAGCTCAAGCGTTATCCGGATTGATTGGGCGTAAAGGGTCCGCAGGCGGATTTGTAAGTCCAACGTTAAAGACTCCAGCTCAACTGGAGGAAAGTGTTGGAAACTACAAGTCTAGAGGTCGGGAGAGGTTGATGGAACTTCTGGAGTAGGGGTAATATCCGTAGATACCAGAAGGAACACCCAAGGCGAAGGCAGTCAACTGGCCCGATTCTGACGCTCAGGGACGAAAGCGTGGGGAGCGAACGGGATTAGATACCCCGGTAGTCCACGCCCTAAACGATGGATACTAGGCATTGGTGGCATCGACCCCCTCAGTGCCGAAGCTAACGCGTTAAGTATCCCGCCTGGGGAGTACGGTCGCAAGACTAAAACTTAAAGGAATTGACGGGGAGCCGCACAAGCGGTGGAGCATGTGGTTTAATTCGATGCTAAGCGGAGCACCTCACCCAGACTTGACATCCTGACGAAAGCTTGGTAGAAATACTAGCCCTCCTTTTGGACGTCAGTGACAGGTGCTGCACGGTCGTCGTCAGCTCGTGTCGTGAGATGTATGGTTAAGTCCGATAACGAGCGCAACCCCTATGCTGTGTTGTATTTTTCACAGTAGACTGCCGTGGTTAACACGGAGGAAGGTGGGGATGACGTCAGATCTGCGTGGCCCTTATGTCTGGGGCAACACACGTGCTACAATGGGCGGGTCACAATGGGTTGCTAAGTCGCGAGACGGAGCTAATCCCACCAAAACCGTCCTCAGTTCGGATTGGAGGCTGCAACTCGCCTCCATGAAGTTGGAATCGCTAGTAACCGCAAATCAGCTCGTTGCGGTGAATACGTTCTCGGCTCTTGTACACACCGCCCGTCATACCACGAAAGCGAGGGGCATCCGAAGTCTCTATTTATAGGGCCTAAGGTGAAACTCGTGATTGGGGTAAAGTCGTAACAAGGTATCCGTATCGGAAGGTGCGGATGGAACACCTCCTTTCTAGGGAGACCCATATATTTGGCAGCTAGATTACTAGGTGTGCAAATATTAAAGGTTCTTACTAGAATCATTGGTCGAGATTTCGCTATATGCGAAATCAATTCTGCTGTACAGCAGAATCTCCGACTCTCTAAGTACTATCTGGGTGGATAAGTATCCTTCGGTACTTTGTCTTGCCAAAGTACCCAAAGCGTCTCCGCAGTCGCTCTCATTATTCATCTAATAAAATCCCCTTACTGCTCTCGCCAAACTTGCCCTACGGGCTTCGGACAGATGGCTTCGCAACAGGGATTTTATTGATTCAGGACATTCGAGCTCCAATGCTCGATGGTTGGCTCCGCCAAAAGGAAGATATTATTTAAAATAAAAACCACTCCCTGTTCGGGGTGATTTTTATTTTTGGTGGACCCGGGCGGATTATCTTATTGCCACAGTACCAGTCGCAATGCTCCGGTACGTGGCACTCACTATTCGCTCTTATCGTGGCGGCGCCACGAACTTGAGCATAAGGCGAATAGTTCGTGGTGGACCCGGGCGGACTCGAACCGCCTACCTCCGCATTGCAAATGCGACGTTCTACCGGGTGAACTACGGGCCCCTATGTTCCAAACCAAATGAGGTCAATGTTTCCAAATCCTACCAGAAGCCCTATCAGGATGGCAAGCACTCCAAACAAAACATAAGCCAAGTAGGTGCCCCCGCCGCCCAAGAACTTCTCAGCCCAGCCGATTTTATAACCAATTAGATCAGCTAGTTTTTTGTGGTAGATGATCAATAAAATTCCCCCAAAAACTCCAATAATGAAAATTAGAAATCTCATAACATTCAAATTATATCAGGCAATCGCGTTGATAGAGAGTAAAATTCCTGTTAATCTACTGTTGTTGTATATTTAGACTAGAATCTACTTGATAGTTAATTGTTAGTAGTTGGATATTGGAAATTAAATTGCGGAGCAATTTTGGGGGCATGTAGCTCAGTTGGTTAGAGCGCAGTCCTGACCAGCCGACGCATAAATACATTTTGAAATTGTGGGCACATAGCTCAGTTGGTTAGAGCGCAGTCCTGATAAGACTGAGGTCCCTGGTTCGAGTCCAGGTGTGCCCACCACAATTTCAAAATATGCTATGGCTGGCTAGGTAAGACTGCCTGTCCTCCGTAGCTCTATGAAATAGAGCGAAGGACGAAAGGTCCCTGGTTCGAATCCAGGCATGCCCACCAGTAGGTTTTGTTAATATAAAATTTGGCTCTATTTTATTTTGTGATATGATACTCTTTCGGGTGAGAAGCAATCTCCCCCCACATCAACGTTCCGCTGCATAGCAAAATCAAGCATGAGGCGGGTACACCCATCAAAAATTTATGAACACTAGAGAAGGGGGATTATCATCCGGAGAATCGGGGGAAGAAGATAGCGCTGCTGGTTTTGAAGTAGTGCCTGGTTTGGAATTGGAGGATGGCAAAGAAGATGGCGAGGAAGAGGATTCTGTGCTGACAGCGGAAGAAGCTGTAGGGTTTATCAATGAGCTGGCTCAAAATGGGCAGACTGAAACGCTTCTGAATATCAAAGATAACTTCATTGAGTGCAAAGTATGCAGCGAAGATGAGTTTGATGAACTGGTTGTTTTGGCCACAACAAAGCGAATCAGACGCTATATTGACATAGCTCAGGAAATTGAATCACAGATCGAAGAAATTAACAGAGTGCTTGGCCCAGATTGTGCTGGCTCGAATCATAATCAGGAAGTTGTTAGAGATTACTATCAACGGGCAGCTGAGCTAGATTTAGAGAGAGCTAAGATAATCCGTGGACGGGAGTGGAGACACGACACTCATACAAAGCAGCTGCTAAAAGAATTGGGAAATGGGCTAAATCTTACCCCAGAAGAATAGCTGGCTAATTCAATGAAAACCGCTCTCGGAGCGGTTTTTTACTTGACAGGTTGTAGGTTTTCTGATAGACTGCTTTCGATGGTTTCCTAGCGGTGGAGGCCGGGTATTCTTTACAAATCCGGAGCAGATTGCTCTATATCAGGAGGGGACAGCAATGTCTCGTATTCACACTGTTTGGATGCACATAAAGCCGCATCTGGACGAGATTTGTGCCTTTTGGTTGTTAGTCCGCTTTGGGGAAAAGATGTTTCCGGGAATAGGCGACTGTGAGCTTCGGTTTACGGCTAACGGAGGAATCGTCTCTGACCAAAAAACTGCGGACATGGAAGCCCAGGGACATCTATTCTTGGGCTGCGGCGATGAGGGAGCGCGCTTCAACGATCATCGTGGCGGTGTCAAGAAGAAATGCACTGCCGAGTTGGTGGCTGAGACACTCGGTCTCAGCTCCAAGGACGAGATTAAGTTGATGTTGGATTATGTTCACAAGGCAGATTTGGGAACGGGCATGGGCCCGTTCGAGTTTGCCTCTCTGATCAAGATGAAGCACAACTTACCCAACGGTGACACCGAAGAGGTGGTTCGCTGGGCCATGGCAGTCCTGGATGAAATACACCAGGATCAATATCTGTTTTGGTCAGAAGCGAACATTGAACTCGCCAAGCTTCAGTGCAGGCATCTTACTGAGTGGTCCATCATCTACATTGATGGAGTTGACAGTCCTCGAGTTCTACGAGCTGTTCGGGCTAACGTTGAGAAATGCGCTGTGTTTATCCAGCGTACGAAGACTGGAAATGTGCAGATCTTCTGCACAGACCAGCACCGGCTTAAATTTCGGCTCCACTGGGTCGCCGGCGAACTTCGTCGGTTAGAAGATTTGGTCCGGTATGGTAAAGTCCGATGTGAAGATGCTGCTAAGAGAATGGCAGTGGGAAAACTCGATGACAGTGACCCGTGGTATCTCATGGAGGGTAAAACCAAAGCGACTACGGGTGTTATGCTCCTTAACGGGTCGCTGACCCATTCGGACGTCTCTCCAACCCGTTTGGGATTGGAAGAGATAGTGGATGTAGTTGAGAAATCTCTGGATTACTACCTTGAAAGAAAGAGAAAGAGAAGATAGAAAAGATTTTGCTCATTTGTACATAGAGGCGGGACCTAAAAGGTTCCGCCTCTTTCTATTTCTTCCAAAAATTCTCTGGGATTTTGTTAATTAGATATTCTATTCTTTCCAGTACAAATAACAGATCTGATAAACGATTCAGAAATTTATGGATAATCGGATCGACAATTTCTGTTTCAGATAATCTCAAAACCTCGCGTTCAGCCCGGCGACAAGTGGTGCGGGCAATATCTAACATTGCTCCAGGTTTGTTATTGCCGGGAATAATGAAGTTTGAGATTGGAGGCAGAAATTGATTAAAATAGTCAATGCTTTTTTCCATACCGACGATATCCATTTCTGAAATGGTTGGTGTAAGTATCTGTTCTTTGGCAGCCAACATTGACATCATATTCATAATTTTATTTTGAATTTTAAGTAGTAACTTGCGTGTGTCTGCATTAGTTGAAAAGGCTCGGGCAGCACCGAGAGTGGAGTTCAGCTCATCAACTGTGCCATAAGCGGAAGTTCGTAGATCAGTTTTGTTGACTCGTTCGCCAGTTCCGAGCGAGGTAGTGCCTAAATCACCTTTGCGGGTATATATTTTTTCCCTCTTCATGACAGATTATTTTATCAGGTAAACTGCTAAAATAGAAATAGATGGCTACCATAAAAACATCGGGAATAGTGATAAGACAAATAAATCTGGGTGAGGCAGATAAGATTTTAACTATTTTGACCAGAGATAGAGGGAAAATCCGAGCTGTGGTTAAGGGGGTAAGACGGCCCAAGGCCAAATTGGCTGGTTTTACCGATATGTTCAGGTATAACGATTTTGTTCTGGCCGAGGGCAAGAATTTAGATATCGTAATTTCGGCTGTAACAATTGAACAATTTATTTCCGATGGCATAGAGCTGGAAAAGATCGGGATAATATATTATCTTTGCGAGCTGGTGGACAAACTGATGGAAGAAACCAATGAGGTCAAAGGAGTTTTTGAACTCCTACGTGAAGCTCTGCACTTCGTAAGAAATCATGATATTGATTCAGCTCTGATAAAAAGTTATTTTGAGATGAAGATGTTATTGCTTTTGGGTTACTCGCCAGAGCTGAACCAGTGTGTGGCTACCCATAAAAAACTTGGCGATGAGGATGAACTAAGTTTTAGTGTGCGCTTAGGGGGAGTATTATGCGGCGACGCAAAAATAAAAGACGATTTTGCCCGACCCATATCGCAGAATACATTGAAATTTTTGCGGTTGTTGCAATGTTATCCACTTGCGGATGTTTCAAAAATTAAGGCTGATCCAGAAATTTTGAATCAGATGTCGGCCGTAACTTCTGATTTTGTTGAATACGTAATGGAGGTGAGGCCAAAATCACTCGCCGTACTCGGCGAGTTATAGTGCTACTTTTTCCCAAAGTAACCAAAAGCTGTTGGCACTTTGTCTTGGCAAAGTGCCAAAAACCGTTTACGCATTCACTCTCGCTGTTAGCTATTAAAGAAATCTTTTCTCTGGCTTATCTCTAAACTCACCCCGATGTTCCACATCGGGATTTAGACATAGAGCACACTAGGGTGATAGATTTCTTTTATTCAATACGCTCGAGCTCAATGCTAGGGGTTGGCTTTGCCAAATAGAGGAAATACTATAAAAACTAATCGGCCCATCCACGGGCCGATAGATTCTCCCTGTTTTTTCCATGATTCATAATTCTCTATTCTCTTCTCTGTATGTTATATACTATCTTCTGCGCCGGCTGTGGAAGGCGCGGTGGACGTCCTTCAGCTGGCGGTTAGTGATGTGGGTGTAGACTTGGGTAGTGGTAATAGAGGAGTGGCCCAGCAGGGCTTGGACGGAGCGGATGTCGGCTCCGTTTATTAACAAATCAGTAGCATAAGAATGGCGCAGGGTGTGAGGCGTTACTTTTTTCACTATGCCGGCTTTGGTAGCATATTTTTGTATAATTCGCTGAACACTGCGGGGGGTAAGGAATTTGGCATTGGAATTAATTCCATGTGAAATAAACACATATTCATTGTTATCCTTGCGTTTTTCTAAGTATCGTCTGAGAGTTGTCTTGGCTTCGTCAGACATAAACACAATTCGAGGTTTGTCGCCTTTGCCCCGGACCATAAACTCTCCGCGTTGGAGGTTAATTTTCTCTTTTTTAAGGGCAGTTAACTCAGAAACTCGCAGGCCGGTAGAAAAAAGAGTCTGAAGAATGGCATAATCTCTTAAATGTTGAAGTTTATTATCTTTGGGTACAGCTTCAAATAACCGATCGAGTTCATAAATTTCCAAAAAATCAACTGATCGTGGCGGGGTTTTGGGCAGTTCTATTTTTTCTGCCGGCAGAGATTTGACATCATTCCTAGCGAGGAACTTTAAAAATGCTCTAAGTGCGATAATGTGGTAATTCTGAGTAACAAGTTTTAAGCTCTTTCCACTTGCATCTTTATAGCGATTAAGCCATTGGCGATATTTGCGAACCAAGGGCAGATCAATTTGGGCGGGGGAGAGGTTCTGTTTGCCAGCGCGTTTGGCAAACTCCAAAAAGCGCATCAGATAATGGTGGTAGTTATTCAGTGTGCGCTGGCTGCGATTTTTCTCGATTTCCATATAATCGAGAAAATCATTTATGTAATTCTTAAATCTCATGATTTCATCCCTTGCTATATTGTGCGACATTATACTAAATAAAAAAAGAGGCTCCGAACTAGTTCGGAGCCTAAGTGTCCGGCCACCAGATGATAACTGGCTGATTCTCAAGTAGAGGACAAGGCCCGATGACACCACTGAGAGAGGAAGAGCACTTGGGTAACTTCTGCCTTTGCCACCGTCCGTAAACGTGTGTCAGAAATATAGATTGGTGGTTGGCGCAGAGCTGATGGAGTTGTTCGTCACCAATCAGCCGGTGCACTTTGCAGTTGGCTATACTCTCGTGGCACTGAGCCATCATAAAAAGAACATTGTAAACATGGTTTGGTATCTGAGACCCAAACTTCGTAATGAATTCCATTAGGGTCACTGTGACACATCTCCTTTTCAAGTTACTCCCAATTGTCTCACTGGATGATGAAGAAGAGAGTAGTGTATCACATTTAGAGATTATAGTTAATCTCTAGCGGGGTAGATAACTAAGCGGATTCAAGGGTTTGCCGTTGTATCTGATTTCGAAATGTAAATGAGGCCCAGTGGAGCGGCCGGTTGAACCCATCCGGGCAATCAGTTGCCCCTGCTGGACATAATCTCCAGATTTTACGTTAAATGAACTCAAGTGAGCGTAGCGAGTAACCCAGCCATCGCCGTGGTTGATATCAATGTAATTGCCATATCCATATCGGCCGGTATAGGTGCGAACAATACCTGCAGCTGAGGCATAGATGCCCCAGCCATTCAGGCGGTTAAGGTCAATTGCTTTATGGCGGTAATAATATCCCTGTGAAATAAAGTGTGTGTGGGTACTGGTTGGCCAAACAAACTGGCCGCTGCCAGATAAGGGGTTAAATGCGGGCAAATTGGCAACATCACCAGACGGGACGTATCTGCCACCGGATGTTTTGGGTGCGACCACACCCGGTACCAGAATTTCTTGTCCGGAGAATATTGGATCTTCCCGGTTGATTTTATTGTATTTAACAATGTCGTCAACACTAACATGGTAGCGACTGGCAATGGTACTGAGGGTATCGTTTTTGCGCACAGCTATAAAGACGCCGTCAACCGCGGGGATCTTTAATTCCTGTCCGACTTTGAGTGAGTTGCCGGAAAGTTTGTTGGCATATTTTATTGTGTCAACGCTCAAACCAAAATCGCTGGCGACCGAAGCGACCGACTCGCCCTCTTTTACTGTGTAGATAATCGTCTCCCGGCGGCTGTTGCGGCTGATAACTGTCTGGGTGGCACCGGTTTTGAATATATAATCGTTGTTTTCGCCAACAGTGGTGATAACTTCGTCATAGACGACATCTTCATGGAAATACTCGACAGATGCCAGCTCGGCAATGGTTCGGTATCGGTTTTGCAGGCGGCCTTCTTCGCCACCGATCGCCACAGCGGCGCTGCGGGGAGTCAGACCAGAGAGAATGACTGAAATCGCCAAAATTGTGATGGCCCAGTGGCTACCAAAACCGTGGAGTGAACGCATCATTCCTTTAAATGAGAAATTAAATCGTGAAAGATTAGAAGTTACTGTAAAACCCAGATTGCGAAGCGATCTCTGGTTATTTGGTTTACGAGTTGGTTGCGACTGCTGGGAGGTCGGCTGACTGACAGGCAGATGTTTTATGATATGCAATCTTTCTGATAATCTTTTTGGGCGAGAATGTTTGCTGGTACTAATGGCTTTATTGGTTAATAGTATGCCCTAGTTCCATTTGGTAAATACTCCCTAAAAAAGAACTACTAAGTCGGTAGCTCTACATGTGGATAATATCTGATAAACACTGATTTGTCAATTGAGCATTCTCAAGAGATAACTGTGATTGAGATTGTGTTATCAAAGCGGCTGATGTTCCCGCTGACATCGGCTACGATAACGTCCCCAACATAAATGCCAGGCTCGGTTGGAGCCGGCAAAGTAGCCACAAAAACACTAGTTTTGTTGAAATCAAATAGTTCATATGTCTGCCCAGCCATTTCAACTGTCACTTTGGCGGCGTTGAGTGAAGCCGGAACAAATATAGCAAAACTCTCCCCGGCAACGACCCGTGCCGGAATAATTCTGATATTGGCTCTGTCTATACCGGCGGGGTCGGTTTTTATGGTGATGGTTACCAGATTGCTAGTCGCACTTTCAATTCCCAGATCGTTGATGGCTATAGCTGCCAAAGTATGTTGGCCGTTGTATAGAGGTTTGTCTAAATGGGTCTGGAAATGTCCATGCTCGTCGGTTTTGGTGATGGTGTTATGTTTACCGTTATCAGTGATGATAATTTTAGTATTTTGGGCACCAGCACCGATAATTTCCGGTTTGGAGTTATTGATTTGACTTTTGTCCGGCGGACTGGTGATTGTCGGGGCGGGAGGAACTTCTGACTGGATGAGTTCTATTGTTGTGGTTTGCCTCAAAATGCCGGAGGTGAACACGATTACTGATTTACCCGGATTGGAGCCGGCAGTGTATATGAACTGAATGTTATTATCTTTATGTTCTAAAAGCTCCACTCGGCCATCACCCCGAATAATGTTGGCAGTAAGAGGGCTGGATGTATTGATGGGGGTAACCCAAATTTTACTTTGGCTCTTGCCGTCGGCCGGTAGCTGGCTATGCTCTACCTGAACTAATAAGTCGGAACCACCCAAATGAGCGGCCAGTTGGCTGATGCTGTTTTTTAGTGTTTGAAGACTAACGCCAGTTTGAGCTACAGCAACTGTTGAACCGATCAAGATTATCAGCCCGATAATGCCCAGAGCTATATATAGGATTCTATGCCGGTTAGCTTGGGGTGATTTTGTTTGTGCCATAAGTCAATTGTAGCCACACTAGGCAGGTCGAAGCAATTTTTAGGCTTTGTGAGTGTAGCTCTTTCACCTTTATGATATATTAAGGATACACACGTTAAAGATTCACTAACATTTAAGGGGGTTTTGTTATGGTCAGAAGAAAAGAAAGTCCAAAAGATCAAGAACGTCGAGTCAAGATTACAAAAAAGGCACAGGCAGAGGAGCCAGAAGTAACCATGACGGGGAGCAGTCGGCTGATGCGGGCTCGTCGGACTGGCGGGGTTAAACGGACGTTCTGGTTGTTTGCATTTATTATTATTTTCTTGGGTGTAGGCTGGTTCGCTGCTAGGGCAATGATTGTCGGATTAGGCGGGGACAGCAGCAACTTTTGGGCAGGCCTGTTCAAAACCAGTTCAGTCAATCTGATTGGCGAGGAGGACGGCCGGGTTAATATATTGATACTGGGCCATCCCGGTGGCGGTGATGAGGTAGATGGCCCGTTTTTGACAGACACGCTGATGGTAGCCAGCTACAACGTAGAGGATAATTATCTGCATCTTTTCTCGATTCCACGTGATACTTATGTCTCAATCGAGGACTACGGTATGAGTAAAATTAACGGAGTGTTTGAAATTGGCAGAACTAAATTTGACGATGGTCCGGGTACAGCAATGCGAACTGTGGGAGATTTACTGGGACTTGGTATTCCCTATTATGTCAAAATCGATTTCGAGGGATTCGAGCAGGTTATTGACAGCTTGGGCGGCGTTAACATTGAGGTAGAAAAAGATCTGCATGATCAGTATTATCCAACCCCTGACAAAGGCTATGAGACACTCGATATTCCGGCTGGTACATATACAATGGACGGGGCCATGGCGTTGAAGTATGCCCGTTCTCGCAAAACCACATCGGATTTTGACAGGGCCAGACGACAACAGAAAATTCTTTTAGCTTTACGTGACCGGGCTATGGACATGGAGTTGCTCACCGCTCCCAAAAAGGTGATCGAAATCAGCGAAATAGTTAAAGATCACTTCTCAACTAACCTAAAAACAGGTGAGATAGAGCGGGCGCTGGAATTAATGGTAGGCATTGATCCTGAAAGAATATATAACAAAGTGTTCGACGATGGGCCTAACGGTGTGCTCTACGGTACCAAAGTGGATGGCATTTTTGTTCTAAAACCAATAAACGATGACTACACTAAGATTAGTGACTCTGTTGCTCTAGCCCTTTCTCGAGTAGGTGATGAAGCAACAACGGATGAGGATGCTGATCTGGAGCCCCTGAAAGTAGAGGTGTTAAATGGCACTAATATTACCGGGCTGGCCGGTCGGACGCGAGATAAACTTGAACAGGCCGGTTTTGAGGTGGTAAGAGTTGGCAACAACCCAACCAGAGGATTCACTGACTCTATTATCTATGACGGAACCGGTGGAGGCAGGTTCAGTGCAATCAATCGGTTGGCCGATTTGATGAATGCGACTATTAGTGAAGATGATAGTATAACTCCGGGATCGGGAGCAAATGTCCGCCTGGTATTGGGCGAATCGGCAAAATAGTTTGAATCTGCTCTATAGAGGATTTCAAAAGTGGGGCAAGGTGTTGTTTAATGTAAAAGTTGTGCTGTCTTGGATACAATTGATTCTAAAATCTTCTATAAAATATGATAAATGAGGTTCGTAGTTGGCTCTGGGATAATCGGAAAGTTTTAATTGTCATAGCGCTGTTCATAGGTGTGCTTGAGCTGGTCTATTTCGTTCCCTTTTATCTCATGTGGTGGACATTGGCCTTGGCAGTCATATTGGCCTTGGGCATCTGGTGGCTGAGCGGCTTTACCAGTGAGATTAGCAAATGGTGGCTGTTGTGGCTGGAGTCTATTTGGATGGTTGCCGGCGGTCTCGGCTTTTTGTTGTTCAATTTGCTGGATAATTGGCAGTTTCAGATTGCTGCTGCGGTTTTGGCGATTATTGTGTTTGCTATGATCAGGGCATATGAGATTTATCTAACGACTGGTAAATGGCCGGTGCGGGCATTTGCCTTTCTCAATTTTCTTAATGTTTTGGCCTTTTTCTTTGTTAGTGCCGGTCTGCTGTCAGCTGCCGACTTTTATTCCTTAAATCTGGGTGTACTGCTGATAGGCTTTGCGGCTCAAGTACTCCTAGCGATTAACTTAAGGTTCTGGCGCGAGGGGGTGGCCTCTGTACGCAAATGGCTCTACGCCACAATTACTGTATTGGTGATGGAAGAGATCTTGTGGATCGTTAGTTCATGGCATCGGGGTGTTTATCTTAAAAGTTTTCTTCTAACTATTATTTTTTATATTTTTGCTGATTTTATAATGCACTACAGCCGAGGTAGCTTAACAGTGAAGGTTGCAGTAGAATATGTCGGCTTGGTTCTGCTTTTGTTGGTAGCGATGTTTGTATTTGACTGGTTGTTTATTTTGCAATAAGTGTAAACATTAAAAATTTAACGGCTTGTTCTTGAGCAGTTAGTGAGATAAGAGTTTTTGGTATAATAGTTCCCATGGGAAATGTAAACTTCAAGCAGTGGAGTGTGGTTATTGTGGTTGCTCTAATCGCTGGCGTACTGTCGGGTTGGGGAACGGTTTGGTATTTATCTTCAGAGAAGCCAGAAACGGTTTTTAATCGGACAGAAAGTGTCACACTTAATGAAGACTCGGCAATCATCCATGCTGTGGAGAAAGTTTTGCCTAGTGTGGTGAGCATCATCAGCAGTGAGAATGTCAGAAATATATTTGGTGGCGTATTTGAGCAGCGGGGAGCCGGCACGGGTTTTGTTATCAGCTCCAACGGTCTGATTGCAACCAATAAACATGTAGTTGAATCCGATAGAGCAGATTATCGGGTGATTACCTATAATGGCGACAGTTTTGACGCTGAAATAGTTGCCAAAGATCCGCTTGCTGATTTGGCTATCTTAAAAATAAAAGCCAAAGATCTGCCTGTGGTTGAGTTGGGTAACTCTGATGAGGTGGTGTTAGGCCAGAGGGTTATTGCTATTGGAAATGCTTTGGGCGAATATCAAAACAGTGTGACTACCGGTATTATCTCAGGTATCGGCAGAACGATAACGGCAATTAATCAGGCTGGTCAACAAGAGAGGTTAGAGGACGTTATTCAAACTGATGCAGCAATCAATCCCGGCAATTCTGGCGGTCCCCTAGTTAATTTAGCTGGACAGGTAGTGGGAATTAATACTGCTATTGATAATCAAGGACGGCTGGTGGGATTTGCAATTCCGATCAATAGTGTTCAATCGGCAATTGAATCTGTACTGAAGAGCGGCGAAATAACCCGGCCCAGATTAGGTATCCGCTACATTCCCATTACTAAGGAGTTTGCTGCATTGAACAATATGGATATTGTACAGGGAGCGCTAGTGGCTCGGGGCGAAACAGAGGCTGAACTGGCTGTGCAGCCGGGAGGCCCAGCCGACTTAGCCGGGATTAAAGAGGGCGATATTATCATTTCTATCGGGGGAGAGGAAATTACCGAAGCCAGAAGTTTGATAGCAATTTTGCAGAATTTTAAACCGGGTGATTCAGTGCAGGTGAAATTTATTCGCGAAGGTAAGGAAAGGCAGGTAACAGTCAGATTGGGCAAACTTTAGAAATAACTCATACCAAACTCAAAACTCCGCTCGAGCTGTACAGCAGAGCGGAGTTTTGATTATGATCACAAGATAACTTACTTCTTGTGGCCGACTTCTTTCCTAATGTCATCCAGAGTTTCAGAAGCAGCTTTTTGTCCCCCCAAACCGAAGGCCAAACCACCGGCCAGAGCAACCATAAAGAAGATGGCAGTGATAAGACGGTCGACAATTGAGGCAGCAATGCCCAGCTGGTTCAAAGCCACCAAAATGGTGAAGATGTAAATTACCCACTTGGTAGTAGCAGCCAGAAATTGTGCTGCGTGGACTTTGGCGGCTCCAACTGCACCGCGGACAAGACCTGCAAAGAAGTGCGCTGCTAGCACACCAATAAGCAGGATAGCGATGGCCACGAATACGTTGGGAATATAGACCAAAATCTGGTTAAGGAAGTCAGTCACTTTAGACAAGCCGAGAACATCTGCAGCGGCCAAGAAGGCGACCAATAATATGGTCCATTTGACCAATGCTCCCACAAACTCTGAAACTTCTAGCTCAAAACCAGACTTTTCAAACAGGGTTTTGGTGCCCACTCGGTTCAAGGCAGCGTCAACCCGAAGTTGTTTTAAGATTTGAGTTACCAGTCTGTCCAAACCAACTGCCACAATCCAGCCCACTAAGAGGATGATAACAGCGCCAACTAAGTTTGGCAGAAAGACCAGGAAACGTCCCCAAATATCTTCTAACGGGTTTAGAACGGCGTTGCCCCATACGGCAAAAAGATTTTCTTGCATCTTGTTCCCCACAAATTATTTTTTATTATGCGCGCATAGATGATTCCATAGTTTCGACCCTATAAGTCAATGAACAAAACGTCCCAATGACAAGTATATTATAACCAAAAATTGTTAATTTTGCCACTTGGCAATATTTGTTTGGTGGCGCGGGTGGGACTCGAACCCACACATCCTCTCGGACACATGGTCCTAAACCATGCGTGTCTACCAATTCCACCACCGCGCCATAACCAATATGCCTGTCCCGTAAACGGCACTACCGTGGTAAGGGAATGTAACCCATTTTACAGCAAGGAACCGTATGATGCCTACCGTTCCACCGTCTCATTATGATTCTCACCGTCTGTTCTAGACTGTGATTCGGTCTTTTAAATTATTAAACTTGCTATCGCTGATGCCATAAACCTTCTTTATTTCATCAATATCAGAGAAACCACCGTTCTGTAAACGATAATCTATAATTCTCTGAGCTGTGATGGGACCAATGCCTGGGAGGCTATCAAGCTCTGAATTTGTGGCAGTATTAATGTTTATCAAATCAGTAATTTGGTTATTACTGGTGTCTGTAGCGGAGTTGCTGGACGAATAGGATGGAGGGCTAATATAAACTATTTGGTTGTCGCCAATTTTGGGTAAGTAGATTTTGCTGTGATTATCTACCAAAGCTGCACGATTAATATTGCGGGCGATTTCATCTATATCGGCTTCCGGACTAAATCCGCCGGCTGCGGCAATAGCATCTTCAATTATGCTTTCTGCGTCTAGCTCATAAACTCCAGGATGGTTAACTCCACCACTAACATCCACAACTAATTTTAAACTGTGGCCGACAATATTTTCTTGGTCGGTAACAAAAATATCGTCGTCCTCGGCTAGGGTGCTGACCGGAGGTGTCAGAATAAGATAAATACCAATAGCGGAGATGATCAGCAGAATTCCCAATATCCAGTATTTGTACTGCTCGAAGAACTCCAGTTTATTTCTTTCTAATTCAGGCTCGGGTGTAAAAGGCGAGAGAAGTGTCTCCATATCGTTTTTGATTTATGATTCTTAAATTAGGGTTTCTTGGAGGCTTTGCGCTGCTGCGATATTCAATGACCAATACTCCCTCATCAGCCAGCAAATCTTCCCATCCGGTGATGTCAAGTGCATCGTCATACCACGGAGCAGCAAAGATGACATCATAAGTAGCCCGATTTGCCAGAACAAAATCCTCCACTCTCATAAGCCTGACAGTTGCCTCCTTTATGTTGAGCAATTTTAGATTTTGTTTGATTAAATTGTAGTGACTTCTGTCCTTTTCAATAAAGACAGCATGGGCTGCTCCCCGGCTCAACGCTTCGATGCCAACAGCTCCGCTGCCCGCAAAGAGGTCAAGAAATTTAGTATCAATAACCTTGTTGCCCAAAATATCAAAAACGGCTTTGCGGACCTTGTCTGTGGCCGGACGCAGAGTTGGTGCACTTTTGAGTATCCTGCTACCAAATTTTCCGCCAGTGATTCTTAGATTCATCTTTTTGCTTCGTGATTCAGGTTTTTATTCTCTGTGCATTATGGCATCGTTTATGTTAATTCGACTCGCCAACATAGGCGACTGGGTCAGCTCTGGGTCTTTTTCCAGCATCTCCCTGGCTGCGTTTCGAGCGATCTTGATAGCCTCTGTGTTTGTCCAGTCAGCTAGTTTATATTTTATAAATCCGGCTTGGAGCTGGCCGAATAGGGCCCCGGGGCCCCGTGTTTTCAGGTCCAGTTCGGCCAACTTGAAGCCATCGTCTAGTTTGGCGAATTCTTCCAGCCGTCTAATTATCAACTCATCATCCAGGCTGGGAATAACGTAACAATATGATTGTAAATCACTTCTGCCAACCCGCCCCCGGAGCTGGTGCATTTGCGCAAGCCCAAAGCGTTCGGCGCTTTCTATAGATATAACGGTGGCATTGGGAATATCAATGCCGACTTCAATTACGGTGGTTGATACCAAAACCTTGATCTTACCGCTTTCAAAGTCCTTCATAATTTTTTGTTTGATTACGGCATCGAGTCCGCCGTGGAGCAGACCAACTTTAACATTGGGAAATTCATTTTTAATATGTTCAAATTCTTGTTCAACCGATTTAGCTGAGATGGTTTTACTCTCCTTGATTAAAGGGGCAACAATAAATGCTTGGTGATTCTTTTTGACCTCTTCCAATATTTTTTGGTAGGCAACCTTTCTTGTTTTCTCGGTCAGAACTTGTGTGATAATCCTTGGCCGTTGACTGGGTTTGCTAGCAATTATCGATATATCCAAATCCCCAAAAATGCCCAGAGCTAGAGAACGGGGGATGGGGGTTGCTGTCAGAGAAATAAAGTGCGGCAAAAACTCTTGGTCGGATGGATGTTTGTCTGGATGGGTCTTATGTTTCAGGGCCTCACGTTGTTTGACTCCAAAGCGGTGCTGTTCGTCGATAACTACAAGGTTTAGGTTTTTGAACTGAACGTTGTTATAAATCAACGCGTGTGTACCGATGACAATATCAGCGTCGCCGGGGCCCTTGTTGAAAGCATTAGTGCGGAGAGCTACAGTGGTGTTCATTTTGTCAAAGAGTGGTTTAAGTTTGTCAAAATGCTGATTAGCTAATACCTCCGTCGGTGCCATCATCGCGGACTGGAAGCCGGATTGTTTAGCCGCTATCATTGCAATTGCCACAACAATAGTTTTTCCCGATCCCACATCGCCCTCAAGTAGGCGGCTGGCGGGGGATTTTTGGGAAATATCTTGTAAAATTTCCCAGAGAGCCTGTTTCTGAGAATCAGTCAATTTGAACGGTAGTTGTTCAAGTACTTTTTTCACTAGGCCAACATCTGTCGGAATTGGGTGGGCGGCCTGCTTTTTGAGGTAATTTTTTATTTGCTGAATTGTCAACTGGGTGGTTAACAGTTCGTCAAAAGCCAAGCGGTCTTTGGCAGTTTGAAGCGTTTCAAGCGACATAGGAAAATGGATTTCGGTCAGTGCGTTATTCAGAGGCAATAATTTATATTTTTTTACAACCGCCGCTGGCAGAATTTCTGGCCATTGGCTTATTGTTTTCACTAAGCCCTTCATAATTCGACGGAACATCTTGGAAGAAATATTTTTGTGCTCGGGATAGACGGGAATAATTCGACCGCTGTGTAACGGGGTATCGGAGACTGTTTCAAAGTTGGGATTGATCATTTGCAAGCCATTTCGGTTTTTATCAACCTTGCCGGTGAAGAAGTATTCCTTATCCTTTTTTAATGAAGTTCTAAGATATGGCTGATTGAACCAAATTAATGATATCTGGCCAGAGTCATCGACGGCTCTGGCTTGGGTGAGGTACATTCTCTTGATCGGTGAACGGAAAGTAGAGATCGCAGCTAATTTAGCCCTGATGGTGAATTTGTCACCGGACGGGACTAGGTCAGCAATGGCAATAATTTGGCTTAAATCCTCCCAAGCTCTGGGGAAATAGTATATTAGGTCATCTATATTTTTTATATTCAAATCGGCTAAAATCTCAGCTATTTTGGGACCAACATAAGGAATAGATTGAAGCCCGAGAGTGGTTACTGCCATATTGTTATTCTATCATTTAATACTATAAGAAGACGTTTTTTAGATTCTGCTTTAAAACATCGACTCCAGATGCCAATTGATGAAAAAGTAGCTCCCAGAGCAGAAAAACTCTTGACTCAAAGCAGAAAGTATAGTACAATGAAAGCGATATAGTATTAAAAATAGGAGGGCAAGGAGGGGGAGTACATTCACTATGAAAACCCCTAAAAAGATTATAGATTTTACGGGACTGGAGTTTCGTCCCGATCGGCGGCCGGCCGCTAGACTTCGCCGCAGGGCTCAGGTGTTAAAAGCGAAAAGAGAGACGGGCAATGTGTCTCGTAATGTGAGAACTATTTTAGGGGAAATGTTTGGGCTTTAGGGGTTAGCCCAGTTGGATAAAGTGACGTTTGCCGACTTGGATAATGGTGCCGGGTTCGTTTTCAACTATCAGATTGGGGTCTGATACGATGTGATGGTTAATTCGAACTCCTCGCTGTTCAATTAGTCGTCTGGCTTCTGACTTTGAGCTGGCCAGATTGTATTTGGCCATAATATCCACCAGTCGAGTAGCTTTTTTAATTTTTATCTCGGATATATCGTCAGGTGTTCTACCCTTTTTAAAAATTCCCACAAAGTTATCTTCTGCTTTTTTAGCTGCCGCTTCCCCATGATAGATTTTGACAATTTCATACGCTAATCTCGCCTTGGTATCGCGGGGTTCTTTTTTGGCTGCGACTTTGATGGCTGGCAGGTCGCTGGTCGGTACACTAGTGGCCAGTTCGAAGTAGGTATAGATTTGGTCGTCTGGCAGCGACATAATTTTGCCATACTGTTCATCAGGACTCTCTGTGATGCCGATGTAATTACCGAGGCTTTGGCTCATTTTTTGTTTGCCATCAAGTCCGATCAACAGAGGCACGCTAATGATTGCCTGTGGCTCTTGGCCAAAATCTTTTTGCAGATCTCGGCCACGCATCTCGTTAAAAGTTTGATCTGTACCAATAATTGTCACATCACTTTCCAGCATAACGGAGTCATAGCCCTGCAGCACCGGATAGAGTGGTTCGTGTAATCCAATCTCTTTGTGTTTTTTGATACGTTGTTGAAACATATCCCGCTCGATTAATTGGGCGTGAGTAAAATGACTCATTAGCCGAATTATGTCCTCGGCTGACATTTTGTCGTACCATTCGGAGTTGTAGCGAATTTCAGTCTTTTTCGGATCCAAAATGGTTAAAACCTGCTTAATATAATGCTCTGACATTTCCCTGACATCGTGGGCATCGCGAAGTTGGCGGACATCGTTTTTGTTCGTGGGATCGCCGAATCTTCCGGTAAAGTCGCCAATTAAAAAGATGACGGTATGTCCCAGATCTTGAAACTCTCGCATTTTGTGATAGACCACACTATAGCCCAGATGCAAATCGGGTGTGGTGGGATCAACTCCATGTTTAATCCTAAGAGGTTTGCCGGAGGCCAGCTTAGTGCGCAATTCCTTTTCGCCGACAATGGAATTTACTCGCCGGCTTAAAAGTTCGTCTATCGTTTTTTTGTCTGGTCTGTCCATCGAATGTTAAACATTAAGTATCTAGTATTTAGTATACTGTGTGTGGGTTGTCTTATACTAGATACTGTACACCAGATACTATATACTAGTTCCTATGTCAGAATTAATGCCCTTTGGGGGGAACAGATACAATCGGGTTAGACAGAAGATAAGGAGCAGACGGTTTGTCAGAAAAACCAAGAAGCATTTTTTTGGCCTTTTGGGCAAATTTGGCATATACAACATACCTCGATTGACACTGTTCATTGCCGTGATGGGGTTGTTTGTAGTGAGTTTTTTCATGGCGGTGTTTTCCATTGGCCTGCCCAACCCGTCTCGTTTAATTGTTTATGAAGCAACTGAATCAAGCAAAGTTTTTGACAGAAATGGAGAAATGCTTTATGACATCTTTAATCAAAAGCGTCGCTCCAACATTGAGTTTGAAGATATTCCGGAGGTGGTGAAACAAGCCACTATAGCGATTGAAGATAAAAATTTTTATCATCACAGGGGTTTTGATATTACTGGCTTTCTAAGGGGATTGATCTTGCAACCCTTGAGAGGTCGGGGAGTCCAAGGGGGCAGCACCATTACTCAGCAATTTGTAAAAAACGCTCTACTGGGACCAGAGCGGGTTATTTCTAGAAAAATTCGGGAGTTGATTTTAGCTTTTGAATTGGAGCAGATCTATTCCAAGGATAAGATTTTATCTCTGTATTTAAATGAAGTGCCGTACGGCAGCGGTGGATATGGCGTGGAAGCAGCTTCGCAAATATATTTTGGTAAGGATGTGACGGATATTACACTACCGGAAGCGGCTGTGTTGGCAGCTCTGCCTCAGGCGCCCAGCCGGTATTCACCCTATGGTCAGAATCCAGATTTGTTGATGGCCAGAAAAGATTTGGTATTAGAGCAGATGTACAAACAGGGATATATCACTTTCGAAGAGACCGAAGCAGCAAAAGAGGCAGAGATAGAATTTCAGCCACGGAGCGAATCAATTCGGGCGCCTCATTTTGTTATGTATGTTCGGGAGCAATTGGCAGCCAAATATGGAGAAAAAATGGTAGAGGAAGGGGGATTGAGAATTATCACCACTTTGGATTGGAATAAGCAAAAGGCCGCCGAAGCTGCTATTGCGTCCAGAGCGGAATACAATAAAGAGCATTACAATGCCGGTAACGCCGCTTTGGTTTCGATTGATCCTAACACCGGTGAAATTTTGGCAATGGTCGGCAGCAAGGATTATTTTGATATGGAAGAAGATGGGCAAGTGAATGTGACCATCCGGGAGCGCCAGCCGGGCTCGTCCATAAAGCCAATCGTTTATGCTACGGCTTTCAAAAAAGGGTACAATCCAGCCACGATGCTGATGGATGTTAAAACCAACTTTGGGCAGGGCTGGACACCGCGCAACTACGACGGCGTTTACCGCGGGCCGATATCAATTCGTGATGCGCTGCAGGGTTCTATAAACGTGGCGGCGGTGAAGGCATTAGCCTACGCCGGAGTTAAAGAAACCACTAATACTGCCCACGATATGGGCATCACTACTCTTAATGATCCGGAGCGATATGGTTTGTCCCTCACTTTGGGCGGCGGCGAAGTAACTTTGTTAGATCTCACTTCTGCTTATGGCGTATTCGCAGCTGCGGGTATGCGGACGCCAACAGTGGCAGTTTTAAAGGTAGAAGACAAAAACGGCCGGGTGCTGGAAGAGTATGATCCCGTTAGGCCACGCCGGGTTCTGGATGCACAAATAGCTTATTTGATAAATGATATTTTAAGCGATAATGAGGCCCGTTCTAAGTTTTTTGCCGGTGGCAGTTTAACTTTGCCAGATAGAATTGTGGCTGCCAAAACTGGTACGACTAATGAATATCGCGACGGCTGGACAGTTGGCTACACTCCGGATTTGGTGACAGGCGTGTGGGTAGGCAACAACGATAATGAATCAATGAAAAACGGTGCCGGCCTGAACGTGGCAGCCCCAATTTGGAAGGCATATATGCGTTCAGCTTTAGCGGGCACTTCCAATAAAGCATTCACCCGTCCTCCGGGTATTCGGGAAATAGAAGTTGATGCGGTATCCGGTAAACTGCCAACCGATGCTTCGCCCAGCACTAAGACAGAAATATTCACGAGTTTTGCTGTGCCGACTGAATACGATGATGTTCATACTAAAGTTCGGGTGGTGATATCAGCTCCGGACAAATTGGCTCCGGAAGATTTTCCCATCGATTTGACAGAGGAGCGAATCTTCTCGGAATTTCATTCTGAACGGCCCAATAATGCCAACTGGGAAAATCCAGTCATCGCCTGGGCCAAAGAGAATGGCTACAATAACATTCCAACAGAATATTACAATGGTAGCCCCGACGATATTGATAGAATCATCATTATGCATATGCCCGGGCAAAGTTCTTTTCCCATCACTCTGATTGCCCACCTCTCAAGTGAAGGGCTGGAAAAGACATTTGAAAAAGTTGAATTTTATCTTGATGATGTTATGGTTGGTTCACTGGATAGCGGCGGTCCGCAGTTTGTCCTTGATGTTAATGAGGGCGAGGCGGGTGAGCATACTGCTTATGCCAAATTAGTCACTGATGAGGGTACTTTCAATAGTATGACAGTTCAATTTACAATTGATTAGTGTGGAAAGTAAAAGAAGAATCACGAATCATGAATCAGGGAAAAGACAAAAATATATTTCCTGAGCGTAGTCGCCTCCGGTCCAGAGGGCCTCTGGCTCAGAAGGAAGGACTACCCTAATGTAACTCTTCGATTTCACTCAGAGAATAAAACTATAAAAAACCATAATTCATTACTCTTAATTCGTAATTCAAACACATGCAAGTAGAAAAAATATCCACTAAAAATAATTCTGTCAGTTTAAAAATCTCACTCAACAAAAAGGAATGGGACAAAACTTTAGATAGGGCAGCCGCGGATGTTGCCGCGGTTGAAAAGATTCCGGGGTTCCGCCCAGGCAAGGCTCCGCGCAAGGTAGTTATAAATAAAGTTGGCGAAGCTAGAGTTCTGTCAACAGCTATCGAGCAGGCAGTCCAGGAGTTCTATCCGGTGGCAGTTAAACAAGAAGGACTACGGCCGGTGGCACTGCCCAAAATATCTATCGATAGAGCCACCCCCGAAAACGAGCTGGTTTTTACAGCGGATGTAACAGTTTTGCCCAAGGTAACTTTGGGTGATTACAAGAAGATCAAAATAAAGAAGGTTGTTGAACCAGTCACTGAGAGCCAAGTAGAAGATGTACTAAAAAATATCCAAAAGCGCCAGGCTGAATTTGTGGAAGTCGAACGACCGGCCAAGATGGGCGACTGGGTAGAGGTAGATTTTGTCGGCTACATCGACAATAAGCCGTTTGAGGGAGGCCAAAGCAAAAATCATCCAATGATATTGGGTGACAAATTGTTTATTCCCGGTTTTGAAGAGGGAATTGTAGGCATGAGAGCAAAGGATAGAAAGACCATAGAAGTTGAATTTCCCAAAGATTATGGCAAGACCGAATTGGCTGGCAAGAAAGCTAAGTTTGATATTACCCTTCACAAAGTAAAATCTGTAAACTATCCGGAGATTAATGATAAATTTGTGCAAAAGGTCAGTAAATTTAAGACCTTGGACGAATTCAAGGCGGATATAAAAAAGTTTTTGGAAGAAGAGGCCGAGAAAAGAGCTGAAACCAAATCCCGTGAAGATGCAATTATGGAGTTGGCTAAATTAGTGAAAGTGGATTTGCCAGATGAAATGGTCGATTCAGAGTTAGAAGCCATGCTCAAGGACCTGCGTATGCGGGTTGCCCAGCAGAAAATGGAGTTTGCAGATTATTTAAAGAAGGCTGGTGTTAATGAAGAGGGCCTAAAAAGCCAGTGGCGGGATCAAGCCAAGCAAAGAGTTTTAGCCGGCTTGGCTCTGGATGAACTGCGCAAAGCTGAACAGATAGAGGTTTCCGACAAAGAAATTGAGGAAGAAATTAAAAAGCTGGAAGCGATGTATCCGCAGGATATAGAAAAAATTAGAGAAGAGTACAAAAAGCCAATCGCCAGAGACAGGTTAAAAAATATGTTGGCAAGCCGCAAAGCGGTGGATAGACTGGCGGAGTTGGCTACTCCGTAGCCCATCCTGCCGAACATAAGTAATAGGTACCAAAAAACTCACGGCCGTGAGTTTTTTGATAATGGTAGTGTATACTGTTGCAGGGGAAGTTTTTTGCCTAGTTTCAAATCTGCGATAAAATGGTAAACTTATTTGGTGTCGGTGTTCGGCGTTATATTTTTATTTTTTTAATGGTGGATTATGAGTAATGTTACCGTTGTGGGTTTGCAATGGGGAGATGAGGGAAAGGGCAAAATCGTTGATTTGCTTTCGGAGCAAGCCGACATAGTCGTGCGTTTTCAGGGAGGGAATAATGCCGGGCACACATTAGTTGTCAACGATATTACTTACAAACTTAGCCTTTTGCCCTCAGGAATCGTGAGAAAGGGGAAATTATCCGTCATTGGAAATGGCGTGGTTATTGACCCCTGGTCTCTGGTGGACGAAATAGAACGAATCGGTAAACTGGGTGTAAGCATCACTCCCCAGAATTTGATAATTGCAGATAATGCCTGTTTGATTCTTCCCCTGCACCGGGATTTAGATGCCCTGCGGGAAGAGAATGCAGGCCCCAAGGCGCGGATTGGCACACTTAAGCGGGGAATCGGACCAGCCTATGAGGACAAAGTCGGACGTCGGGCTATCCGAGCTTGTGATTTAGGGGAGAAGACAACGCTGCAGAACAAAGTGGAGCGGCTTTTAATTCATCATAATAGTCTGCGAAAGGGGCTGGGCGCAAAAGAAATCGACACTCAAGAACTTTTGGAATCTCTTTATAAAATTGCCTCCAAGATTCTGCCTTATGTTAAGCCGGCTTGGAAGTATCTTTATAATGCCAAAGGGCAAAATAAAAAAATTCTGTTTGAGGGAGCCCAAGGCGCTATGTTGGATATTGAACATGGCACGTATCCCTATGTAACCTCGTCCAATACTTATGCCGGCCAGGCGGCAGTCGGTTCCGGTATAGGTGTTGGCAGCATTGGATATATTTTGGGTTTGACTAAGGCCTACACAACCCGAGTTGGGGGCGGCCCGTTCCCAACCGAGCAAAGCAACAGCGTTGGCAAGTTATTGCAGGAAAAGGGCAACGAATTTGGGACTGTTTCCGGACGTTCACGCCGCTGCGGGTGGTTAGACGCCTGCATGCTTCGGCAGACTGTAATTAAGGAAGGTGTTCAAGGGATTGCCCTGACTAAAATTGATGTGCTGGATTCGCTTAAAGAAATTAAAATCTGCGTTGGCTATAAGTTGGACGGAAAAAAGATTGATTACTATCCTTCGTCTCAGATAGCCCAGGCCAAAGTTGAACCCATCTATGAAACAATGGCGGGGTGGCAAACTAAAACCCAAGGCCTGCGCGACTTTGATGCTTTACCCAAGGCAGCCATTCGATACATCAAAAGGATTGAAGAGCTTCTTGGGGTACCTGTTGTAATTATCTCCACAAGCCCTGAGAGGGAGGATACGATCGTAATTAAAAATCCCTATGCCACTGACAACACTGAAAATTTGTCTGCCCATTCGGCTTTATTAGGCCGTACTCTGGCTGACGCGAGCCGATGAAATAGGGTATAATTAGCAGGTATAGCAGATAAAAATAGAGATTATGAATGTTGTTCCAATGGTTATAGAAAAATCTCCGGCAGGAGAGCGGGCATATGATATTTATTCGCGCCTGTTGAAAGACAGAATTATTTTCATCGGCAGTCTGATTGATGATCAGGTGGCTAATATGGTGATTGCCCAGTTGTTGTTCTTGGAAAACGAAGATCCCAAGAAGGACATATTCATCTATATCAATACTCCCGGTGGCTCGGTTACGGCCGGCATGGCCATTTATGACACAATGCAGTATGTGAAACCGGACGTAGCGACGATGTGCGTAGGTATGGCCGCTTCAATGGGCTCGATACTGCTGGCCGGCGGGGCGAAAGGCAAGCGCTATGCTCTGCCAAACTCTCGTGTAATGATCCATCAGGTACTGGGCGGAGCCCAGGGGCAAGCGAGTGATATTGAGATTCACGCCAAAGAAATCTTGAGCTGGAAGAAACAGTTGAATGAGATATTGGCGTATCACACCGGCCAAAAAATAGGCAAAATCGAAAAGGATGCCGATCGCGACTTTTTCCTGAAAGCCCAAGAAGCCAAGGCCTATGGCATTGTTGACGAGGTGATGGAAACTAAAATCCCGGTCTAATAATTATAGGTATTAAGGGTGAATAAAACGGATTTTTTCCCCGGCTTGGTCGGCCAGGCAAGGGCAAAAGAGATTTTAAATCGGGGGATTGAGTCAGGCAAACTGGCCCAGACCTTGATTTTTGTCGGAAGACGGGGCGTTGGTAAAAAGATGGCCGCCTTATTATTGGCAAATGCACTACATTCGAGAGGCAACGCTTCTGCTATCGGCAATGCTAATCAAGCGGGCAAAGCTGATACTTTTGTTTTTTCCGAGATTTTGGCTGAAATGCGTGAGCAAAAAAAAGAAAATCCGTTTATGGAAGCTGCTCGGTCCATTATTAAGTTTTTAGAAATGTCACCTCTGTCTTCTGAAATGAAAGTGGCCATTATCGATAATGCGGATATGCTCACAGCTGGATCGCAAAACTCTCTTTTAAAAACTCTGGAAGAACCTCGTCTGAATGCAGTTTTAATTTTAGTTACGGAGGATGAAGATAGGCTGCTGCCGACGATTGTGTCCCGTTCTCGGATTATTAATTTTGCACCCCTTACTAATGATGAAATAAAAAAGGTTGTCCCCGACGTTAGTCCGGAGATTTTAGAACTGGCAGACGGCAGTATCGGATTTGCCAAGCAGATGGCAGAATCTATAGATGCGCGGCTTGAATTAAACCAAATACGGGATTTTTGGCTTAGTATAAAAGATGCAGATATAGAAACAAAAATCTCTTGGGCAAATGACAAGAGGGACAGGCAGGACGCGATAAAGTTTTTGGAAATAGGCCTGGTTGCGATTCGAAATCAATGGCTTGCAAACCCCACGATCATTGGAGCCAGAGTTATCTGGTTAATTCAAAGAACTATTTATCAGATAAGAGAGAATGTTAATGCCCGGGCGGCGCTCGAGGCGATGTTGCTAGCGCCGGTTTTCAATTGAGATAAAGGAAATTGGTTGCTATACTTGGCAGGTAAAAATAGCCTTAAGTTTAGCTTATGTTAGAAATTATTATTTTTGTCGCTACAGTAATTGTGCTGATTATGATTTTGCGTAAATTGCCGGTAGATGCAGACGTGGCATTGAAGCAGGCCTCAGGCAGGGGCAGCCAGGAAAAAAATCAGCTAGCCGAAGCTGATGAGTTATTTGAACAGGGTGAATTGAAAAAGGCTGAGAAGATGTATCTAAAGTTGCTGGACAAAGATTCAAAAGATGCTACTTTGTATAACAAGCTAGGGCTTATCTATTTGGCGGATAAAAATTTTAAGGATGCTAAATCGTCTCTAAAGCAAGCGCTAAAATTGGAACCAGAGAATGATACCTTCTATAATAACCTTGGACTTCTGTACTATGAAATGGGCAAATATGATGATGCGATTGAGGCCTATGAGGCATCGATTAACATAAATGACAAAATTGCCTCTCGTCTAATAAATTTAGGTTTGGCCTACTTTATGAACAAAAAGTACAGAAAAGCTGCCGATGCCTATGAAAAAGCCGTGATTTTAGACCCCCGAAATGAAAGCTATGTAGAACTTTTAAAAAAAGCAGAAGAAAAGATCAAATAACGCCGATTGTGTACATTTGCCGAGATAGCTCAGTCGGCAGAGCGCACCCATGGTAAGGGTGAGGTCACGGGTTCGATTCCCGTTCTCGGCTCCAGAATTCACTCAATCGAACTATAGAGTCGAGTGAGTTCTGCCCTCCGAAGCGTTATCTGTATCACAAGAGGCGAATGTCCTATTTGTGACGGGATGAAGAGATGAAGAAAAAAGACGGGTTAACTCTTTTGATAATTTGCTGGGGTATGCAAGCGGTCAAAGCAACCGGTCTGTAAAACCGTCGGCTTTATGCCTTCGCAGGTTCGAATCCTGCCCCCAGCACCACGCAAAACTCACTTCGTCCGTCGCGTGATGCAGCCATAATGTAAAATAGTTCTTTGCGTGAGCTGGGCGCTGCCATATTTGGACAGACAACTCAAGAATTGTTTAACAACACGCCGAAGTAGCTCAATGGTAGAGCAACCGCTTTGTAAGCGGTAGGTTGGGGGTTCGAATCCTCTCTTCGGCTCCAGAATTCGCTCAATTTTAATATAGCGTCAAGCGAATTCTGCCCTCCGAAGTGCTATCTATATCACAAGAGGCAAATGACTTATTTGTAATGAGATGAAGCAAAGGATGGGCAAAACTATTTTACACTTCGCCTGGCTACGCCGAAAGGTAGTTACAATAGTGTTTTTTATTTTCCTATTGCGTTTTTTGGGGCTTTGTGTATGATTTATCCGAAAGTATGGTGATCTCATTTTGTTCGAAGTTTTCGAGTGTGTGAGACGGTCGCACCTACGGTATATTATTCAAGTATTGTTAATTCACATGGAAGAAAACAAGAACAAGTTGTTTGTTGGTGGAATTAGTTTCGATTCAACAGAGGATTCACTGAGAGATCTATTTTCTACAGTTGGAACTGTGGAATCTGCTGTTATCATCACAGACAAAATGTCTGGTCGCTCCAAAGGTTTTGGCTTTGTTGAAATGGGTTCTGAAGAAGAAGCTCAGAAAGCCATCGCTGAATTGGACGGCAAAGATCTTGATGGCAGAACAATTGCTGTCAATGTCGCTCGTCCAAAAGTCGACAGATAAATCAAATTAGAAACAAAAAGCTCCGGTATGCATCGGAGCTTTTTGTTGTTGACTTTTACACTGTAGTGCTCAATAATATTCCTTGTTATGGCAAAAAAAGTTTTAGCAGTTGTAAAGCTTCAGTGCGAGGCTGGAAAAGCTAACCCGGCTCCGCCAGTTGGTACTGCCTTGGGTCCCCACGGGATTCAGATTATGGATTTCTGCAAGCAATTTAATGACAGAACCAAAGATATGATGGGCAATGTTGTGCCGTCTGTAATTACTATCTATGAGGATAGGTCTTTTGATTTCATCCTTAAACAGCCACCGGCATCAGCGTTGATTAAAAAAATGTTGAATTTGGAAAAAGGTTCTGCCGTGCCTAACAAGGAGAAAGTGGCCAAGCTGACCAGAGCCCAGCTTAAAGAAATTGCCGAGAAGAAAATGCCTGACCTAAACGCTAATAATATTGAAGCAGCAATGAAAATCATTGAAGGCACTGCTAAAAACATGGGTGTGGAAGTGCAGAATGGTCCAAACGGAATGAAAAAATAATTATGGGAAGAAAATATGCGGAGGCTGTTGCCAAAGTAGACAAGAAGAAGCTTTACTCCGTTGATGAAGCGCTGAAATTAGTGAGGGAGACCTCACCCGTGAAGTTTGATGCTACGGTTGAGTTGCACGTGCAGATGGGTCTGGATCCCAAACAGGCGGATCAAAATATTCGGGGAACAGTCAATATGCCGGCTGGTACAGGCAAGGTTCAGAAAGTATTGGTTATCGCCGGCGAGGCAGATGCCCAAAAGGCTGCTGCGGCCGGCGCTGACTTCGTTGGTCTTGACGATATTATCGAGAAAATTGAGAAGGGCTGGATGGATTTTGATGTGGTTATTGCCACACCGGATGTTATGCCCAAAGTTGGTAAATTGGGACAAACATTAGGCACCAAAGGCATGATGCCGAATCCTAAATCTGGCACAATAACAAAAGATATCGAAAAGGTAGTTAAAGAATTTAAGGCGGGTAAAATTGAGTTTCGTTTAGACAAAGATGCCATTATACATTTGGGGCTGGGCAAAGTTTCTTTTAAACTGGAAGATTTAAAAGATAATTTTAACGCTCTGATGGCAGCCATTAAGACAGCCAAACCAGCCAGCGCCAAAGGCACCTACATTAAAAGAATTACTCTCACTAGTACAATGGGACCGGGAGTAAATGTGGACGTGACGTCTATCTAAACTTTCTTTTCACTACTTTTTAAAAAGTAGTATAAAACTTTATGCCAGTCAGCCTCTCTACGAACTAGTAGAGAATTTTTATGAAGGCTGACGCTAAACTCCCCCGACAAGTCGGGGTCAAACAGTAGCTACGCTTCTATAAAAATTCTCTAAGTTCGTGACGCGCCGGCCTCCAATGGCTTGGATACTATAGCCAGAGTTCCAACGCGGGGTTATTTACTCTGCGAAAAGAAGGGAATTTATTGATGGTTTGTTTTGCCAAATAAAAGTTATGTTAGAATGGTATGTGGAGGAGATATGGCGAGACCGAGTTGGGATGAGTATTTTTTAGATATTATGGCATCCGTTGCCAGGCGGTCGACTTGCGATAGAGGGAGAAGCGGCGCTTTAATAGTAAAAAATAAGAGGATTTTAACCACTGGCTATGTCGGTTCGCCGGTGGGTTTGCCTCACTGCGATGACGTTGGACATGAGTTTAAGGAGACTATCCATGCTGATGGTCATGTTAGTAAACACTGTGTTCGCACAGTTCATGCTGAACAAAATGCTATTTGTCAGGCAGCGCGGTACGGTATTCCCATTGATGGAGCGACTCTCTATTGTACGATGACACCGTGCTATGTTTGCGCCAAAATGATCATTAATGCGGGGATTAAACGAGTAGTGGCAGAGAAAGATTATCAAGCCAGTGCCGAAACAAAAAGGGTTTTTAGAGAAGCAGGAATTCAATTCGAACTTCTTAGTGAAGACATCAAGGAATATGCTGATCAGATAGGGGAAAAGATTGGAGGCAGATGAAGGTAAAGATAAAAAGAATAGACAAATCGCTGCCCCTGCCGACCTATGAAACTGCCGGTGCGGTATGTTTTGATTTGTCTGCAAGAGAAAGTGTTATTGTGCAGCCGGGCGGGTTAGCAAAGATAAAGCTCAACATAATTGTGGAAACTCCGGCTGGTTATATGTTGATGTTGGTGCCGAGAAGCTCTTTGCCGGCTAAAAAACCGGGATTAATTTATCCTCATGGGGTGGGTGTAATTGATCAGGACTATCGTGGACCGGATGACGAGCTGATGTTGCAGGTAAAAAATGTCGGCAGTCAGTCGGTTGAAATTAAAAGAGGTGAAAGAATAGCTCAGGCTGGGTTTGTGCGAATTGAACATGCCGAACTAGAGGAAGTTGAAGAAGTTGCCGCTTCAAGCCGCGGAGGGTTCGGCAGTACCGGGTAATCTCTATGTTTATTGTATTTGAAGGGGGGGATGGTTCAGGGCAGGATACACAGGCAGATCTTCTGCAGGATTACCTGATTGATTTGGGGTATAAAGTATGGAGAACCAGAGAACCGACCAAGGGGGAGATTGGTCTTCGAATTAAAAGGATTTTGCAAGGCAAAGAACCCAAGCTTGGCGCCTTTGAACTGCAGGAACTGATGTCCAAAGATAGGGAAGAACATGTCAAAGACATTGAGAAAAGTCTGAAAAACGGTGAGATTGTAATTTCCAGTCGGTACTTTTACTCGACTCTGGTTTATGGAATGGCTGATGGAGTTAAATATAAAAAGTTGTGGGATTTGAACAAGAATTTTCTGCGCCCGGACATGGTTTTTTATCTGGACTTGGATCCTGCGCTGGCTATCGAGCGCATTGAGAAACGGGGGCAGCCCAAGGAGTTATTTGAGCGGCAGGAATTTTTGCGTAAGACTAGACAGGGATTTTTGAGTTTAAAGAACAAGTTTCCAGAATTTAAAGTGATAGACGGTTCAGGCACAATTGAGCATGTGCACAACCTGATAACTGCCGAAGTTCGCAAACACCTAGAAGAGGTTACGGTTTAAATGACTCAGATGTTGAAGACCCGCTAAGCGAGGGGCTTTTTGGTATGATACAATGCAGTGTGGAAAATTTTCCAGGAGGTGAACCTTGAGAAAAACAAAGCAGCGGGCCAATGTACCCGAGTTGGATGCTATCCTCGAGCGGAAGTTTCAGGTTCTTGATCAGGGGTTCATCCGTCTGGTCGATTATCTTGGCACCGAAGCTCGAATTGTGCAAGCGGCACGGGTTTCGCTTGGTAGGGGAACCACTACTCCGCAGCGGGATGCGGAGCTGATTCGGTATCTCTGGCGAAACAAGCATACCAGTCCGTTTGAACAGCTCCAGATCACCCTTCATTGTAAACTGCCTATCTTTGTGGCTCGTCAGTGGGTTCGTCACAGAACAGCCCGTCTTAATGAGCTCTCCGGCCGTTATTCTAAATTGCCCGATGAGTTCTATGTTCCTGGCTTGGGGCGTGTCCAATATCAGGCAACAGAAAACAAACAGGGTAGTGAGGGCAGTCTTCCCAAGGACGAGGCCAGCCAAATTGTAAGGGTGATGAACGCCGGACGGGTTTTAACCCACAGTAACTACGAGGGCATGGTGAAGCGGGGTGTAGCGCGAGAATTAGCGCGGATTGATCTGCCCTTGAGCACGTACACCCAGTGGTATTGGCAGATTGATTTGCACAACCTACTTCATTTCTTAATGCTCCGGTGCAGCGAGCATGCTCAGTGGGAGTTCCGCCAGTACGCTAACACGATTAGGGATGAAATCGTTAGGCGGTGGGTGCCCACTGTATGGCAGGCGTTTGAGGATTTTACACTGAAGGCACTCCATTTCACCCAGCCTGAAGTTGGTCTTTTGGCGTCTGTGATTAATGCCAGGAAGCTTAAGAAACTTGTTGGGCAAGTGGAGAACGACTCTGCTCGGAAAGAGCTAGCCGCTCAGATCGGTGTGTCAACAACGGAACTTAAGGAAGTATCCGACAAACTCCAACGTCTTTTGGACACCTAGAGTGTTTCAAGGGATACGGGCCCTGCCGTGAGGCGGGGCTTTTTTATTGACATAAATTGCCGTTGTGTTTAGAATAGCCAATGTATCCTTTAAAGACAGTAGGCAAACACTTAAGACCTACCGAGAAGGCGAGACAAGTCATTTTGTTTTAGCTAACTCGGTGAAAAGCCGAGGTTTTTATGCCCAAGTCAAGAGAACAAAAAGAGCAGGCAGTTGCCACCTTAACTAAGGAGCTAAAGTCTAACGATTTTGGCGTACTGACCGATTTTACCGGTCTGTCGATGATTGATTTAGATAATTTCAGAGCTAAAGCCAGAGAACAGGGGGTTAAATATACTATAGTTAAGACCGCTCTGTTGGATATAGCTGCTGAAAACGCGGGGCTGAAAGACATTAAGACTGCCAAAACCGGCAAGAGTTATGCTCTGGCGTTGGGCGGTAGGGACGAGGTTAGCATTTCAAAGTTGATTCACGGATTTGCTTTAGCCAGTGATAGCAGAGTAAATATTGTCTGTGGAATCATAAATGGCGAGATCGCACCGGCGGAAACAGTTCAGCAGTTGGCAATGTTGCCGTCCTATGAAGAATTGATGGCTAGGGTGGCTGGCAGCATGAATGCGCCGGTGTCTAATTTTGTTTATTCTATAAATTACACATTACAGTCGTTTTATAACGTTATAAAAGCTATACAAACAACAAAATGACCCTTCGACTATGCTCAGGGTAGATTAATAAAATTAATTTAGGAGAAAGATTATGGCAGACAAAAAAGATACCACAGAGGAACAAGCAGCCGCTGATAGCGGGACCCCGCAGAACACGGTGGAGGAGAAAAAGGAGGAAGCCCCAAAGGAGGAACCTAAGGTCGAGTCCGGCTCCAGTTCTGGCGAAGCTACGCCGGACAAGGAAAAAGCAATGGTTGAGGAGCCCCAAGCTGAAGAATCTAAAGCTGAGCCGGCTAATCAAGTTGACACCAGCAAACTTTCCGATACGGCCAACAAAGTATTAGACATGGTTTCTGAAATGACTATATTGGAGCTGGCCGAACTAGTTAAGGTTCTAGAGGATAAGTTTGGAGTAAGCGCTGCTCCGGCTGTTGCAGCGGTAGCTGGCGGCGCGGCCGGCGAAGCGTCAGGCGAAACCGAGGGAAAAAGTACTTATAACGTCAATTTAACTGACACTGGCAGCAACAAAATCGGCGTGATCAAAGCAGTCCGTGAAGTTACAGAGCTGGGCTTGAAAGAAGCTAAAGATTTAGTTGAGGCTGCTCCCAAGCTTGTTCGCGAAAATGTCAAAAAGGAAGAAGCTGAAGAGATTAAGAAAAAGCTTGAAGCCGCTGGTGCCAAAGTGGAGTTAACTTAGCCGCATTTTGCGTGCCCAAAACGCGGCGCAAAAGGGCACACCATTCACAAATTTATTAGTCAAAAAACAAAACTGCCTTACTGGCTATCGCTGAACTCGCTACGCTCGAACAGCAGCTTCGCCAACGGCAGTTTTGTAATTGACTGACATAATTTGCTCAATGGGGTATATTGGCTTCGCCAAGCGGAAGAGATTTTTTATGAGTATTGATTTTGAAATTAGGGCTAAGGATGGGAGGGCGAGGGCTGGTGTTATCACAACCAAGCGGGGAGAGATTAAAACTCCGACAGTGACGGTTAATTTTACCCCGGCGCTTTTGCGTAGTGGTTTAGAGCCGGCACAAGTTAAGGAATTAGGCGTGGATTTAGTATTAGTAAATACTTTGCATACATATTTATCAAATGTAGGCGATATTCATGAATTTTTAGGTTGGGCTGGACCAGTGATGGCGGACTCTGGTGGCTTTCAGATGATTTCGCTAGCTGACAAGTTAAATGTGAAAAACCATGGAATTGAATTTATCATTGATGAAAAAAAACTCTTTTTTACTCCAGAGAAAATTCTGGATATTCAGCGGAATATGAGTGTTGATTTGATGATGCCGCTTGATTATGTGGTCAGCGTGCGGAAAAAGAACATCTGGTTATTTGTTAAATCGGTAATTAGAACAGAACGTTGGTTCAAACAGACGCATACAACAGATTTTGATAATCTTTATTACATCGTGCAAGGTGGAACAAGCAGTTTGGCGCGCTATCTTAGTTTAAAAAATGCTAATGCATGGCTTAGCCGAGGCATATCGGCTGTAGCTCTGGGCGGCATCTCTTTGGGTGAAACTAAGGACGAGATTTATCAAACGGTAAAATTTTGTTGTGACAGATTGCCAGAAGATAAACCACGGCACTTGTTGGGCGTAGGGGAGCCGGATGATCTAATTCGGTGTATTGGTTTAGGCGTCGATACTTTCGATTGTGTGGTAGCTACTCGCGAGGCTCGGCACGGCAGGGTATGGACCGGTAAAGGACCGATTCGCCTGTTAAAAAGTGATTATGCAGAAGATAGGCGAGTTATTGATGAGGATTGTGACTGTCCAACTTGCAGAGCGGGTAAAACCAGAGCCGAGCTTCGGGCGGGCTTGAAATTGGGGAACAGTGATACAAAAATTGACCTTATGCTCCACAATATTCGATTTATGATGCGGCTGATGGAACAGGCCCGACAGGCTATCGAAGATGGGGTATATTCTCAATTTCAAAACAGGTTTTGGAGATCACGTAAATAGCCCCGGGCGGACTACGCGCAATTATAAGTAGTTGAGATCACTATCTGTATTGTGTGTTTGACAGATGAGAAGTATTTATGTATCCTGAATATCCACTCCCAGAGCTAATTTATTATGATAGATAAAAATATGGGGGAACAAGTTGAAGGAGAGGATTTAACTTCGGTTGAAGATGAAAAAGAATCTACTCCGTCCATTCCCGAAAGGCCAATCGGGGACAAAATTGAGCTTGTTGAAACTGTCGAAGATTCCGACAGACAGCTCTTTGATAAGGAATACAAAGGTATTTCTCGGGAGCGAATTTACGACGATGAACGCTTTTGGAATGATCCCAAATATCTGTCAATGTTGAACAAAGCTGTATTTCAAAGCATTGTCAGCTATGAGCTATATGAGAAAAGAAAAATTAAGAAGAAGGACATTGCAATAATCGATATAGATATTCCCGATTCTACTGTTGGTTTGGAAGTGGCCCTAGAAAAATTCGAGAGAGAAGATATCACCAGAACACCAGACATCAAAGCGGTGGAAGACCATATTCCGCTACTTTTGACAGTTCATGATTCGGTTGTTGATGTGTTTTACCAATGCGGTGTTAAGGGAGATAAGTTTTTTGGAGATGGAGCCAGGGGCCTATGTGAAGGTGGTGTAGATCAAGCAGTAGCAACTGCTAATCTCTTAAAGGAGAGTTTATCCCAGTACGGTTTAGATGTCCGTGTTGGTATAGATGTTGGTGACGTGACAATTATAGGCTGTGGAAATGAGAAAACTAAAAAAGCCTTTTTGATGGGCGACACAGTCAAAAATGCCGAGGCTATTCAAAAACATGCCCGGGTCGGTGATATTGCAATGTCTTTAGAAGCTCAGAAGAAAAAAAGAGGCCAAGCAGAAACAGACCTTTTGGAATGGACAAAGTATAGAGAAATACTCATAGCCCCCGATGAAATAAGACGAGAGATTAAAGCCAGGGAGGCCTTTTTGCCTGCCTCGAGAGTCAGGGAATTAAGATATCAGTACTTGAGCGGAGAAGAGCTTAGCCCCAGTGTGATTGAGGTCTGCACTTTGGTGATTGATCTGCCGGACATTGAAGACCGGCCATTTGATGAAGCTAACAGAATAATAACGGAAATTTTTGAGATTATTACGAATTCTGGGGGTGAAATAGATAAAACAGACGGCCGGAAAATTATGGCTAACTTTCTTGCTGGTCGGAGTGATTTTGACGGCGTTCAGGCAGGTATTAGACTAGTCGAAATACTTAAGGGTCTGAATGTCCCATTTAATATTGCTGCTGCCAGATCGAATGCTTTATCCGTGGTTATGGGCGGGGACAGAACTGTCATTGGCAGAGTGGCCAATCTTGCCTATCGCGAAGTTGTCGACAGCCCTGCGGGAGTTTTAACGATTGATGAGGATTTGATGAGGCGGGTGGAAACTCAAATCAAAAAGGGTGAATCGATTGGTGTATCGGAATATAAGGGAATAGGTCGGCGCGAAAGATTCGTTGTCTCCGAACTAAAGGGCTGGTATGAACTTGCCAGGGCAGAGAGGCTTTTGTTTAGACAGGATGAACTCGATGAGTTAAGCAAGGAATGCGGCCTTGTAGAGCAATCTGGCGGTCGCTGTCTGGCGATTGCTGGGAGACAAGGGTTTGGTAAATCTGCGCTTGTGGCTGAATTTTTGGCGATGAAAAAGAGAGAGGGATATAGCACGTATTTTGGCAGAGCGGAAGAATATACGTCAAAACAGCAATTCGCGGTTTGGAGAGATTTGTTTAAGCGTATTTTTAATTTAGAAGAGATGAGCACAGAGGAAAGAACTGAAATGATACTGGGGAAATTCCCACATTTGAGTGAGTCGCTGGCATTACTCGATCCAATTTTGGGAACCAAATTCGAAAGGACTACTTTAGTCAAATCATTGGAAACCCGTCCCAAGGATATGAGAGAGATGCAGGCAGAAATAGTGGTTGAATTGCTCAGTACTCTATCCCGGAACAGCTCCAATGCGGCGGTAGTGCTGCTCGAGGATATGCAGTTTTTTGATGAAGATTCTCAAAGTCTACTGATAGAGGTTTTATATAAGATCAAGGATTCTAACTCTCTTTTAATTGTCACTACCAGACCGCATGATCTGGAAGGAACATTAAATCTGCCCCCGGAAGAATTTGGAAAGCTGGAAAATGTTGGAAAGATGGAAATAGGGAGCGTCCTACCGGTATTTGACGACGAAAAGTGGGAAAGGGTCAAGGAGGACTGGTGGACTGCAGCCAATTTGTGTGTACCACTGGACAGAACAGACTTTGAACAGGACGGTGATTTCTTCAAAAGAATGTTTAGGAAAATCTATGAGGAGACCGAGGGTAATTTTCGGGCGCTTCAAACCTATTTGCGTTCATGGACGGTCTACGGAGTTCAAAAAGGGTATTTTGAGGCCAAGGATAAAGTAGTTGATGGGAAATTGCAGACTGTTTATTCATTAGTTCGCGACAAAGATGGAAATCCAATGAGAATATCAGACGAGAATTTTAAAAAACTGGGTGATGTCAGCGGAATTGAAACAAGGCGCTTCCATAACTTGGAGTTGCCTAAGGTAAAAAATATATTGTTGAGTGCGTCTGTTATTGGTTCGAGCTTTTCCATAGATGAGTTGTTGTATGTTAGCGGCGGTCTGAATGAGGAAGAAGTTATCGGGTTGTTGGGAGAAGCTGAAAGGCGGGGATTCATCCGCCACATTGGAGGCGACATGTATGCTTTTGCCAACAATGAGATCAGCACAGCCATATATAGGACCCGCTCTGAGGAATTAGATCCAACTCTGCAGTATCAACATCGTTTGTTGGGTCAATACTACCACACAAAAAATCCTGACGATTTACACAAAATCGCCTTTCATCTTCGGCATAGCGATGATTATTTGGCAGCGCTTGAGGTCTTGGATAAACTTGTACGACAATCCAAGAATTCTTTTTCATGGGAAACAATGCTGAATAGCGTTAACCATTCCAGCAAAATATTTGCCAAGATAAAAGGAGGCGGCGGGGAATGGCGAGCCATTCCGCCGTGGAGCAACGAGCAATTTGTTCAGTCGGAACCACAGAGCAAACTTGAAAAAGATAAGTTGATCAGTGGGGAAATTAACAGATTATTGATAGCCTCAATAACATTACGACGGTTTAGGCGCGGAGACATTATGGAACCTGTTGATTTGGCACTGGATGAGTTTAAGAATTTAGAGAACAAAGACAGAGAGTTGCCCACGAAAGAATTGATTACTTGGTGTAGGATCCTGATTTGTAAGGCATGCAACTATGATTTACTGAAGCAGATTGATAAGGCTGATGAAATATTTGAGCAACTCTTCAATATCACAAATTACAAATTTTGTCTTGGTGATGACAGTCCGGATGCAACCAACAGCGCGTTACACAAAATGATGTCAGACTTTTTATATTTTTACGGACTGCACTTATCAAAAAAGGGTCAGTATGAGTCTGCTATTGGTGAACTGGAAAAGGCGCTGGAATTCAGTACGGATCCGATCCAGGAGGCCAGGATAAGAAATGGTATCGGTGTCGAGAATATGAGAATCGGTGAGCTGGAACGGGCAAAACAGGAGTTTAAAACTTTAATATCATTAGCCGGTCAAAACCGGGATTTGAAAAAAAATCTGAATATATATTGGATGAACTTGGGCGAGGTGTATGAGCGTTTTGGAGAATTTGAGCTGGCGATGGATTGTTTTGATAAATCTATTGAGGCTGCAGACAAAGTGCAAAATGTTACAAGCCGACTTGGCACACGTGCTAATCAAGGTTTTGTAAGAAAATTTCAAGGAAGATTTAAGGATGCTCTGCATATTTACCAAGAAGTTATCCAGCAAGCCGGTCGGAGGGGTATCGGAGAACTAACATCATTGTGCAAATCGGAATCAGTTTTTTGCTATTTTGAAATAGGAGATTATACAGAAGCCAGAAGAGCCATCAACAAATTGCAGGGCACAGAATTTCAGGGCAGAGGACTCACATTGACAGCCATTGAAAAGTTGCTGCTGGGAGAAAATGACACTGATTTGCTGGAAGATATATTCCTAAGAGGCAGTAAAAAAATGTTACAGGCAAAAATAGACCAACTTCATATTGCGTTTGACAACTATTATTTTGGGAAAAAGCTACTACATCTGGGGCATCGGGATTTGGGCAAACAGCACCTATTGCAAGCCAGGGAATATTACCAAAGGAAACAAGTGC
This sequence comes from candidate division Kazan bacterium, assembly GCA_003647645.1. Taxonomy (GTDB): domain Bacteria; phylum Patescibacteriota; class Kazan-3B-28; order Kazan-3B-28; family Kazan-3B-28; genus B79-G16. Next base: position 46,611 of record QMNG01000004.1, read on the forward strand.
CAATGTTAATCTCTGAAATTGAGGCACTGCTTGAAGAACTTGTATAATAAAAAACACCTCTCAACAGCCTGAGAGGTGTTTTTTATATTTTATTTAACTTGGGTCGTAAACATCATGCTCACCTCCGATATGCATTGGAGCGGCTGGTTCTCCAACTATCGGTTCTTCCGCAACCGGCCCCAGCCGGCTCATGGCCAGAGAATATCCAAACAAGACACCTAACAGTAATACGATAGCCAGCACAACAATCAGCTCCGCTTCGAGCCAACGAACAGCTTTTTCATTTAATTTCATGATAAAACCATTAATGATATAAATTCATCTGTATTATATCCCGAACCGAGTCAGATTTCCAAAAAATATTCCGTCATAGGGGTTTGAAAAAATAAGTTATTTTACAATTTCTTCAAACAGAGTAGAAAACAGGTTGATCGGCTGTAAAAATTGGGATTGTAATAGAACAGCCATTATAGTGGTGGGGGCATGTTTAACTGAGATTTCACAATAGGCAGTAGATTTGTTGGTTTTAGCAATGGCATATCCGCGACCGGGAGCAAGTCCAGTAACCAAACCCTTATTACTGATCCTAATAATGTTTTTACTACTTTCCTCAACCTGCCAAATCGGATTAGATACAAGGGCCCGGCCAAGTTTATCTACTTCAACAGCTCGAAGCTGGATTTGTCCACCAACGGCGACTTCGGTTTCATCCGGAATGACAACCAGATCGGTTGCAGAGACCGATGCCAGCATAACTCCTGGATAACTTCTGTCTTTTACTTCAGTGAGAGCGGCAAAAGTGTTTTTATCCCCACCCTTAAATTTGAGAGTTATTTCTGAAGCTTTGTTCAGATTCACCAAAGCCTGTGACGGCGTAACGCTAATTCCGTTGACCTCTGCCGATTCATATCTGCCAGCCAGCCAAACCATACCACTGTATGGCCGGCTGAGATCTATTCTATATATGTAAGTTTTGTTATCGCTGGCTCCGCGAGTACCTTGGCGGGTAGTAATTAAATCTTGATTATCGCCCTGCCAGCCGGTGGTTACCCGGTAAAGATTTTTGTCGTCTGTGGCGGTAAAGTTAAGTCCATCTACTTCTATCTGATCAATAATTAGCTGACTGTTAGTCGGTGCACCGGGGTATGTAGTAATTGAATTTTCAACATTGCCTGTGCTGAGCGGAGCAGGCGATACATAAGCGGTAGTTCCGCCGATCATAACAGCTCCCAAAATTAAGACTGCTAAGCTCAGCCCCAGCTCGGCTTCGGCGAATCTGATTATTTTATGCAGTAAATTTTTGTTTTTCATTCCGTTTGGAAATTTTTGTTTTTATCGAAGCAAGCAAAAGCTTCATTTGCTTTTTATTATATCATAAAAATATGTTTTCGTCAAGTAAATCAACGGCTCACGATGAGCCGTTGATTTTTTCGCCCTAGTATTAGATAATTTGTCTATGTTATATGCGGTAATTGTAGCTGGCGGACAAGGCACTCGTCTGTGGCCTGTAAGTCGCAGAAACAATCCCAAACAGTTATATTCCTTTGATGGGGGCGAGACGCTGTTGCAAAGAACCTACAAGCGGATGCTTAAAGTTGTTCCGCGTGAACAGATTTTTATCGAAACAAACAAAGATTACAAAAAGGAAATTTTAGAACAACTGCCTAATATAGATAAAACCAACATAATTTTGGAACCAGCTTCGCGCAACACTGCTCCGGCTGTGGGACTGGCCGCAGCCGTGATTCAAAAGCTCGACGCTGATGCCACTATGATCAATGTTTGGGCGGATCATTATATCGCAGATGAGAAACAATATAAGAACAAAATTTTGTTGGCTGATAAGCTGTTGCAAAAGCATCCGGGGTATTTGGTTAATATCGGATCTGAGCCGAAATATCCAGCTACAGCTTTTGGTTATTTAAAAACTAGCGGCAGGTTGGGTGTTATTAATGGTGAGGTCATATATAAGGTTTCTCAGTTTGTCGAAAAACCAAACCTTACTGCAGCTAAAAAATATGTTAGGGCCGGCAACTATTATTGGAACACAGCCCTTTTTGTCTGGAAGGTAAATACTCTTCTTGAGATGTATCAGCAATATAAGCCGAAGATTTACGACGGTTTAATGAAAATTCAGGCTGCATGGGGCACGAATGATCAGGACAAAACAATAAACAGAATTTTTCCCAAATTGGAGAAGGTAGCCATCGATTACGCTATATTTGAGAAGGCCAGAAACATTGCTCTAATTCCCGCTGATATTGGCTGGCGGGATATTGGCAGCTGGAGGGATGTGTATGATATTTTAAGCAAGACTGGCGGAACAATAGTGCAGAAGGGAAAAGTTCGAGCAATCCAGACAACTGACTCTTTGATTTTTAATGAGAATAAGGATAAATTAGTGGTTGTAATTGGTATGAACAATGTTGTAATAGTCGATACACAAGATGCTTTGCTGGTTATGCAGAAAGATCGGGACCAAACTATTAAGAACGTAATTAAAGAGATTGAAATTTCGAAAGAAGCAAAATTCTTATGAACTGAAATTAAGCATTGTGAATCAAAAATCAAAGAAAAATAAAAACACAAATTTTAATTCGTAATCCTAGCTGAGATGACAAAGCAGGTTTGGTTAATTAGTTTTATCGTTGTGGTGCTATTGGGAGCGCTGGTTATTGATTTTCCAGCTATTGCAGAGTTTGTTGGATTCCCTGAAGGACAATTTCAAATAAGGCAAGGCCTGGACTTAAGCGGGGGAACCCATTTGGTATATCAAACAGACCTTACGGATGTCGAACCAAAGGAGCGGTCCGACTCAGTTTCTGGTGTAGTTGAAGTGATTCGTAGACGAGTTGATGCTCTGGGAGTAGCCGAGCCGTCCATTCAAAAAACCAGGGACAATTCGCGAGTCATCGTTGAATTGCCTGGAATTGATGATGTCAACGAAGCCATTTCATTGATCGGAGAAACAGCTGAGCTAGAATTCCGTGAGGGCATAGTTGGCAAGAGCATAGATGAAAACGGTTCTATGATTTCGAGCAACTATGACGACTGGGCAGATGTGGGCCTAACCGGGGCTAATTTTGTAAAGGCCGAAGTCCAGTTTGCCCAGGGCAGTACTGTTATTGTTTCGGAGCCGGAGGTAGTGATCAAATTTGACGCAGAAGGACGCCAGAAATTTGAGGAAGTTACGGGGAGGAATATTAATAAGCCGCTGGCAATATTTTTAGACAAGCAGCTGCTTTCGGCACCCAAGGTAAAATCCAGAATAAATAGTGAAACCGCTGTTATCTCGGGTGGTTTTGATCTACCCGAAGCAAAACGGTTAGCTATTCAGTTGAATGCCGGTGCTTTACCAGTGCCAATTGAACTGATTGCACAGAATAATATTGGGGCGACACTAGGCGCTGAATCAATTCAGAAAAGTATTATCGCCGGACTGATTGGTTTATTGATGGTGATGCTATTTATGATTATCTACTATCGCCTGCCGGGTTTGGTCGCTGCGTTGGCTTTATCCATATATGCGTTAATTACTCTAGCCATATTCATTGCTATTCCAGTTACCCTGACATTGGCTGGCATCGCTGGTTTTGTACTGTCCGTCGGCATGGCCATTGATGCCAACATTTTGATATTTGAAAGAATGAAAGAGGAAGTTAGAAGGGGTAGTACTGTTAGATTGGCGATTGATACCGGCTTTAAACGAGCGTGGACATCAATTCGCGATTCTAATATTGCCTCGTTGATTACTGTGGTAATTTTGTATTTTGGAGCCTCCGGCCTAATTCGCGGTTTTGCTGTAACATTGGGCATTGGTATTTTGGTCAGTTTGTTCACAGCCCTGACCTGTACTCACATCGTTTTACAGCTGCTAGCCAGCACCGGGTTGAGAAATAAGGCATCGCTGTGGATGGGGGGAGCATTAATAGGCCAGGATCAAAAGTCAGAAATTAAGAATCAAGCATAATAAAGGAAGGGAATCTGTCTCGTTGGAAACGCACGAAAACGGGCTGACAGATAAAATAACAAAAACAGCTGTTAACAAACATAGCAAAAATTTCTAACAGGATGAACATTATTGGAAGACGCAAAATTTGGTTTACACTCTCAAGCATTTTAGTCACCGCCAGTGTTATAGCGATGATTATATTTGGATTCAGGACCGGTATTGACTTTGCGGGTGGGACACTTATTGAGATCGAAGTCGGAGATATTGATGCTGGGTTGTTGCCAGAGAATGTCGGTTTGGAAAATTATTTAGAATCTGCTTATTTAGAGACGACTGGCGAGGAGACCGTAGCCCAACCGTCCGGTCCGGCCACTACTTTGGTTGATGATGCCGGCAAAAAGGTTAGTGGAACCCGCTGGATATTTAAAAGTAAGATTATTACCAACGATCAAAAAAATGCTTGGATTGAAGCAATTAGCGAAACCTTGCCTAAACTTTCAGAACTGAGATTTGAAATAGTTAGTCCGGCTATTGGCGCAGAGGTTGTTAATAAAGCGATTTTTGCTGTGGCTTTGGCGGTTATCGCAATTTTACTATATGTAGCTTTTTCGTTTCGCAGAGTGCCCAGGCCAACCAGCTCGTGGCGGTTTTCTCTGGCAGCGATTGCCGCTCTGGCCCATGATGTTATTATTTTGCTGGGCGCCTACGCAGTTATGGGTTATTTCTTCGGTGCCGAGGTGGATGGGATGTTTATTGTAGCGCTGTTGACCCTGCTGGGATTTTCTGTACATGACACGATTGTGACCTTTGACAGGTTACGGGAGAATTTAATTAAACGCGGCGGCTCTGAATTTGAAAAAACTGTTAATGACAGCGTTGTTGAAACAGTTACACGATCGCTTAATACCTCCGTCACTTTGATCTTCGTGTTGTTGGCTATGGTATTGATGGGCGGCAGTACGATTACATTCTTTACTTTGGCGCTACTAGTCGGCGTAGCCATCGGAACCTATTCTTCGATCTTTGTGGCAGCGCCGTTATTGCTACTAGGTAGAAAATAAGCCCGTCATTCCCGCTCCTCTCATCGTCATTTCCGCGCAGGCGGGAACCCAGACATTAAAATATTTTTTTGCCACCCATTTGCTTGTCCAAACGGGTGGCGCCCAAAAGACACCCTGTTCACAAATTGTGAGCCAATTTAAGCAAAATCACCCTATCTGGATTTAACCGCAAACTCGTCAGAGCTAAAGCTCTTCCTCAAACAGTGCTCATCCAGAATAGGGTGATTTTACTATTGGCTTACACAATTTGCTCAATGGGAAATGTTTGCTTCGCAAAGTGGAGGAGGTTTTTATATCTTATCCAATGGCTTAGGGGTTTGCTTTGTAAAGGAGAGGAAATTATTCGGATAATATCTTCCTCTTGGCATTAGCCAACAATCGAGCATTGGAGCTCGAATGTCCTGAATCAAGCCAATCGCTTTAATCAGCGTGTTCACTGTTTGAGCGAAGCGAGTTTGGTAATAAGCAGATAAAGCAATTGACTTAGATGAATAATGAGAGCGACTGCGGAGGCGGTTTGGGTACTTTGCCAAGACAAAGTACCGAAAAGAAAGATTGACTGGGAGAGGGTTTTGTGATATACAGGAGGTGTCAGCGGATGTGCTGACCCGACGCTGAGGAGGTGGTTTATCCCGCAAGCCCGAAAAATCGGGAACCTCGCAGATAGTCGGTATTGAAAAAGGAGACTTCAAATGCCACGGAAGTCAATGACAGCTGGTCAGATCAAACAGTTTATCGACTTTGTACGTGCTGTAGTTACTGACTCAAGTATCAGTTTCGCTCAAGCGCAAGCCCTCATCAGTAACTCCGATCGGGTAGGCCAGTTTAAGCAGGGGTTTAAAAACCTGTTGAACCGGTCCATTCGCAACCCTTCACTGGAAATAAGGCGACTTAGTGAGCTTGCCCAAGCGGTCATCGATCAACTCCTAAAGCTTGACCCGGATCTAGATTTGAACCCAGAACGGCTTCGATATCTTGTCAAGCACCCAGAAAACCTCAAGAGTATGCTTGATGAAGCTTTCATTTTTGTGATTCCTGAACTCTATCTCTATCCCATTGTCGTGGATTATGATATAGATCTTGAGGAAGCAATCAAGCCGTTCGAGTTCTCCAAGTGCTCTCGCTGCTATCGCTCCTATGTTAGACCAGATATTACGCCCAAGAACTTTCCGACATTACAGACAGGAAAAGCCAAGTTGGTCGTAGAATTATTTAGTTCTGCTAACATATTTGATGATGTCAAGAAAATCAAGAAGATGTCTGCGACTCAAGTTCTCCGGAGACTTGATAAGATAGGATACCGGCCAGCAGAACTGCGCGAACTTCTCGCATTAGCAGTCACACACCCGAAGGTTATGCAGGAACGTCAGATTCTTGCACTTGGCTCTATTTGGCATGAGATGTGCTGGGACCGATACCACATTCCATTTGTATACGAGCGGAGTAGCGATATGGCAAAAGCCTACGGGACTGTTGATGTGCAGCGTGAGCTGGGACTTCTGTCGGAGTATCATAAGATGCCCAGTGTTACCTATTTTTTTGTGCAGGGTGGAAAGGCTCAGTACAGCAGAGATATGCTGTTCGCTGCCATTCGCAAGTAGTGTGCTTTGAACTTGGCTTTGCTTATGACGGTTCTGCCCTGGCGCTTCTGCTTGTTCAGCAGGCAGATCCCGAGAGGGATACTGCTTGAGCTTAGTTCTTTGTTCGATTTTGAGTTTTATGGGCGGCCGCCGCAGCGGCCGCCCTTTCTTTTTGCTTTATTGGAAATGGATTTTTTATGAAATAATATATACTATAGTATATATTATAGTATATAGCATAGTATATACTATGCTATATACTATTACACAGCATACATAGCACTACAGTGAACAGCTGTTCATTATAGTGCTTTTGGTAGTATATGTTACTATGTGCCCAACGCTAATTCTTTTATAATAAACCCACGATGGTTATAACTGCTGGGGTAAAATCAGAAGTTCGTTTTAATGTAGCGGATATACAACAGGATATTCCCGTTTCTTTAAGGGGTTTTGATTTTATCACAGCCCAGTTGTTACTGCAGCGGGGGATTAGGACCAAGGAAGCTGCCGATAAGTTTTTGAGTCCAAAACTAGAGGATTTAGGCAACCCGAGTTTGTTCAAAGATCTGGATAAGGCCGTTGCGCGGATTAAGCGGGCGATAGCCAAGAAAGAGCATATTACTGTATATGGTGACTATGATGTTGATGGTATTACCTCCGCGACTATATTAATTTCTGTGCTTAAAACATTAAAAGCTATTGTGAATGTCTATTTGCCGGAACGGTTGAAAGAAGGATACGGGTTAAATAAAAAGGCAATTAAAAAACTGCGAGAGAAGGGAACCGACTTGCTGATTACAGTTGATAATGGCACCACAAATATTGACGAAATCGCTTATGCCAATAAGCTGGGCATGGATGTAATAGTTGTTGATCATCATCAAATCGGCAACAAGCTACCCTTAGCCTATGCCTTAATAAATCCACATCGGCCGGATGATGGATATCCAGATAAGAATTTAGCTGCTGTAGGAATAGTATATCACCTCGTGAGACGACTCATTGGCGATGGAGCGGCTGTGAAATATTTGGACTTAGTGGCTCTTGGAACTGTGGCCGATGTGGTGCCGCTGATTGGAGACAATCGAATATTTACAGTTTTTGGTTTAAAAAAATTAAATAAAACTGAACGGATCGGCTTGAAAGCACTGATTGATGTTGCTTCCCTTAAAGGCAAGGCACTGGGAGCCTACCACATTGGTTTTCAACTTGGTCCGCGCATTAATGCGGCCGGGCGGATTGACCATGCTGCTAAGGCATTTGCATTGCTCAATGAAACTGATGAAGCGCGTGCCTATGATGTTGCTCATGATCTCAATAGTTTGAATACAAAGCGGCAAAAGATGACGGAGCAGATTTTAGAATCGGCTTTGGTTCATGCTGGTGAATGGGATAACAAAAAAATAATTATTGTCGGGGATGAGGGCTGGTCGATTGGTGTGGCGGGAATTGTAGCCGGCCGGCTGACCGAAAAATATTCCAAGCCTTCAATGGTTTTTGAGTATCAGAAGGATATATGCAGAGGCTCTGCCCGAAGTGTTGACGGTGTGCATTTAATTGAGTTGCTGAATAACGTCGATGAGTATATTCAGGGATACGGCGGGCACGCTAAAGCTGCCGGCGTAACAATAAAACGAGCCAAATTTGAAGATTTTAAAAAGGCTTTGGAACAGTACGCCTTAACTACGATTCACCCGGACCTGCTTAGGCCGAGCGTAAATATTTCTCTGTTAATAGAGCCAAATCTGGCTGATTCTAGGCTGTTTGAGATAATATCCAGATTGGCACCATTTGGCTTCGGTAATCCCACGCCGGTATTTGGGATGAAAAAGGTAAAACTCGAGAGCTATGATGCCGTCGGCAACGCGGCTTCAATTATTCGGATGATATTTTCTAAGGGTGAGCAACGAGTTCAAATTACAGGTTTTGATAGGAACGGTGAGTTGATTTTGTCTCTTCAGGAGGGCAGTGAATTTGATGTGGCCTTTACTATTTCCGGCAGTGAGTGGTCTTCAACCCGGGATAGTCTTAGGTTTGGAGGAAAACCCCGAAAGTTTATAGACAGAAAATTAGTACAGCTCCGGCAGTCTGTCTAGCTTAAAGAAGGGCTTTTTAATACAATAACCTTACGAGTATGGGAGTAAAATTTCAAAAACCTAGAGGAACTCAGGATATTCTGCCCAGTGAACAGAAGTATTGGTATTGGACAGAAGACAATTTTCGCAGTGTTATGCTCTCGGCTGGCTTCGGACGGATCATCACACCGACTTTTGAAAATACTGATCTGTTCGTGCGCAGCGTAGGCGAAGACACTGATATTGTTTCAAAGGAAATGTATACCTTTACCGATCGCGGGGGAAATAGTCTGACTTTGCGTCCAGAGGGCACTGCCGGGGTGGTCCGAGCGTATATCGAAAACGGGATGCACAAGGAACCTCAGCCGGTGAAGGTATTTTACTGGGGTCCGGTATTCAGATATGATCGACCGCAGGCTGGGCGATACAGAGAATTTTGCCAGCCCGGTTTGGAGATGTTCGGGGAGCAAGATCCGATTGTTGATGCGCAAGTGATTGCGCTAATGATGAAATTTTATCGGAAAATCGGTCTCAAAGATTTGGTAGTCAAAATAAATAGCATCGGTGATATAAAAGGCCGGGCCAAAATGCAAAAGGCGCTGGTGGACTTCTTATCAGCTCACCGGCGAACACTTTGTGCCGAATGCAAACGACGGATGATTCAGAACCCGATGAGGGTACTGGATTGCAAGGAAAAGAAATGCCAGCCGGTTATAGAGGAAGCTGGTGGAGTACTGATTGATAATTTAAATACTGCCTCCAAGGAACACTTTACCAAAGTGTTGGAGTATCTGGACGATATGGGTGTTGAGTACGAACTTGATCATCGGTTAGTCAGGGGGCTTGATTATTATACTCATACGGTTTTTGAAGTAGTTGCAAAAAATGGGGGCCTGTCAATTGGCGGTGGTGGCAGATATGACGAATTAGTGAAGATGTTAGGCGGTCCGGCCACACCGGCTATTGGATTTGGGGTCGGTTTGGACCGAACGATCGATTTGTTGAAAAAACAGAATGTGGCTGTTCCCGAGGTGGTGTTCAGCGATGTGTTTATAGTTCAACTTGGCGATGAAGCTAAAAAGAAGGCAATTAGAGTAATTGACCAACTGGACGAGGCAGGCTACCGAGTGGCGCATGCGCTGGGGCGAAGCAGCATTAAATCCCAACTTAGGGTGGCTAATCGATTAGGCACTAAGATAGCGATAATTATTGGTGAACGTGAAGTACACGACAAAAGCGTGATTATCCGTGATTTGTCCGATAGTACCCAAGAATCTGTCTTGGACCGTGACTTAATTAAGATGCTTAAGAAAAGAATCCAGTGAATTTTCTTAGGAATTTAATAAACGGACTGACGAATTAATTTAAAAATAAAAGCGAGTGTACATAGTATAAGTTGCCAGCGGGATGAATGACGATAAATGGGGAGAAATCTTAGACAGAGTTGAAGAAAAGTTTGACGTAGTTGATAGTGGAAAGGAAATATTAGAAGACATTCCAAATGCTTTTGTCGA
>QMNG01000005.1 GCA_003647645.1 candidate division Kazan bacterium
GATAAGACCGGCAGAACCAAACCCGACATCAATACCCTCATACAGCTGCTGGGCTACTGTCATAGTTTTCTTGACTGAATAACCCAGATTAGTGCCGGCCGCCTGCTGCAAAGTTGAGGTTGTAAAGGGAGGAGAAGGGCTGCGCTTTCTTTCACCCTTCTTTATACCGCTGACTATGTGCTTGTCGGCCGCTTGGATCTTTTCTACGATCCTGTCAGCATCGGCCTGGTTTCTAAGCTCAGCTTTTTTGCCATTTTCATTGATTACCCGAGTGGTCAGTTTTTCACCTTTTTCACCTGCCAAGCTGAGGTCTATCTCCCAGTATTCCTCGGGCTTGAAAGCTTTGATTTCGCGCTCGCGCTCAACGATCAGGCGAAGAGCAGCGGACTGAACCCGGCCGGCTGACAATCCCCGAAAGATCTTTTTCCACAAGAGGGGACTGAGCTTATAGCCGACTAACCTATCCAGCACTCTTCTGGCTTGCTGCGCATTAACCATATTCATATTCAAGCCCCGGGGATTTTCAAACGCTTTTTTAACAGCCGTCTCGGTAATTTCGTGGAAAGCCACCCGCTTGACTTTTTCATCCGGTATTTTTAGCCCTTGTTGAATATGCCAAGCAATGGCTTCACCCTCGCGGTCTTCATCGGTTGCTAGCCACATCATATCAGCATCTTTAAAAGCTTCTTTCAGCGCCGTCAGATTCTTCCGGCTTTTAGTCGGAATGACATATTGCGGCTCAAAATTTTTCTCAACATCTACGCCCAGCTTCGATTTGGGAAGATCGCGGACATGGCCGTAGCTGGCCAAAACTTTATAATTCCTACCCAAAATCTTGCCAATTGTTTTGGCCTTGGCGGGGGATTCAACTACTACCAAATTTTTAGCCATGTCTTTATTTGTCATGCTGAATTTAGTTCAGCATCTAGATTCTGAAACGAATTCAGAATGACGGTTATATTATTATTCTGTCTTCGTGATAGCAAATGTGCCTTTGCCTGTATTCGCTACGATACCCTTCATCTCCAGCATCGTCAGACCACTTTGGACCTGCGCTGTCGGCAAGTTAGTTTCACGGACTATTTCATCCAAATGCAGCGGTGTAGATACAAGTGCTTTATAAATCTTTTCTTCATCATCTGTCAAATTATAGCTCTTTTGCCTGACACTAATTTGCACAACGTCAGAGGGCTGTAGAACCGGCACAGCGCCCTGCTGGATTAATTTATTCGGACCCACAGACATCTCACTGGTAATCGGTCCGGGAACAGCCAAAACTTCCCGATTATATTCAAGAGCCAATTTAGCCGTAATCAAAGCGCCGCTCGACTCCCCTGCTTCACTAATCAAAATTTTACCGCTTAAACCAGCAATTATCCTGTTCCGAAGCGGAAAATGATGCTTAAGCGGCTCTGTGCCAGCTGGATATTCAGAGATTAAAACTCCCCCGCTTTCGATGATTGATTTAGCCAAGTGCAGATTCTTGGCCGGATAGATATTTTCGTCATTAAGGCCGGAGCCTAGCACAGCTATTGTAGATCCGCCTGCTTTCAATGCTTCCTCGTGCGCTAGAGCATCAATTCCGTATGCCAGACCGCTGACTATAATGCTTCCGCCGGCAATTCGATTAACTATCTGCTTAACCACAGCAACACCATAGGGCGTTGGCTTTCGGGTTCCGACCACGCCAACTGCCTCAATTTCTTGCAGTTTTATAAGCATTGCATCCCAGTTGCCGCGCACAAAAATCCGTTCTGGCGCATCCGGAATTTCTTTGAGTATCGCCGGATAGCGCGGGCTATCAATTTTAATTTCAATAATTTCCGTTGCAACTTCCATATTTTATTAAGATAATTAAGTAAACTGATCCCGTTAGAAAATTAGAAAACATTAACTAGTTAATAATACGGGATTTAGAATGAAACTCATAAACAAAATTTTCTAGTGGAATGACAAAAAAGAAGGGATTATTAATCGAAATTGGGGTCGGTATTGCTGTTTTTATGGTGGCAACCGTTGCACTGGGAATCCTCTACAATCGTGACACCGAGACAGGCACTGAACTGCAATGGACTGATACCAATATTCATACCTTCACGGATAATTCCGCACTACAAAATAGCGTTCTGGCATTTTTTAACAAAGAGGACTTGCAAGCCGCTTTCCCTGACATAAGTGGTGAAAATATCGATTGGCAAGCAAACATAATTCTGGCTTACGTGAGCAGCGTCGCACCAGCCGCCGACTATGACTACGAAATAATCGAGGGCCAAAAACTGGGTTCGGTGGCAACCCTTAAATATAAATTCTCTTTTTTAGAGACCAATGACGCTTTTCCTCTAGGGCTTGAAACTACGCAGAGCCACCCCGTCCTGTTTGTGGCCGTAGATAGAAAAGATGTCGACACAACAAATCCATTTACGTTTCGATTCCAAAATGCAGACACAAACGAAACTCATAGTTTAACTATTTTTGAAAATGAAGGCTCAGCCAACAATTGAGATTTCAGTCAGCACCATTATAAAAATCCTGCTGGTTCTGCTGGGAATTTGGGCAATTTTTATCATTCGCGACATTATTGCAATTGTCTTTATCACATTGATCATTGCTGCAACTCTTTCTCCAATCATTGATAAAATGGCCAAACATGGCATACCGCGAGTTATTTCTATCGTCTTGGCCTATATTTTGATAATTGCCTTCTTCGGGACTGTTGTTTATTTTATTTTGCCACCGGTCATTAGCCAGCTCAGTCAACTGGCGGAACACTTGCCTACATATTACACTTATTTCAATAATTTCATCGATAATGTAAAGGAATTTGGCATCCAAGCGAACTTAATCGACGGTTCGCAGCAAAACATCACTGCTTTATCCAACTTTTTAAATAACTTTACTAGCAATATTTTCAACACCACCCGCGGATTTATCAGCGGTTTTGTTGCTATGTTGACTGTTTTGGTACTGACTCTTTATTTGCTGTTGGATGAAGGGGGAATTAAAAAGTTCTTTGTAGCTTTGTTGCCGCTCAAGCAGAAAAACCAAATTATCCAGGTAGCCAACAAAATTGGTAAAGGTTTGGGCGCCTGGCTTCGCGGTCAGATTTTGCTGGGTATTATAGTCGGCGTGGTGGTTTATATCGGCCTCTATTTCCTAAAAGTTCCCTACGCTCTGACTCTGGCCATTCTCGCCGGAGTATTGGAAATAATTCCTATCATCGGTCCAATTATCTCGGCCATCCCGGCTATCTTGATCGCCCTAACTATGGGTTTGCCCGCAGCCGTAATGGTAGCTGTCTTCTATATTCTGGTACAGGAGCTGGAAAATAAACTACTGGTACCAAAAGTTATGCAACATTCAGTCGGGCTGCATCCTGTGACAATTATTATTGTATTGCTCATTGGCGCCAAATTTATGGGCATTTTGGGAATCTTGTTGGCTGTGCCGATCACAACCATGCTCTACATTATTCTGAAAGAATGGACAATAATGAGCCGGAAGAAGCCAGCAAGATAGAACATAATATCAAGTATTAAAAACTTCATTAAAACAAATTTATAAACAGGACATTTTTGTCCCGTTTATTTTTAAATATATCTTCCTTGGTTTTTATTAGCGTTGAGCTTTTTAAGGTATTCCCTCCATGGTCTCTGGCTCCGCATTGGAGGAGAGACGACCATGAATTGAGCTAAATCCTTATCGTGTGGGGTATGTTTGAGACCCTGACTTGTCGGGGAAGTTTACCCCTTTAAGCGGTAAAAGGATTTAGCCAATGAAAAAGCCCAACGAACTGCGGCCGGCTTTGGCGCCATCGTTTGCCGGAACAAATGGTGGCTCAAAAATCTACCAACTTCCCCCGCCTCCGCCACCTCCGCCGCCTCCAGAGAATCCGCCAGCACCGCCAGCCCCGGAGCCGCCCGGTGTGCTTGACAGCGAGGAACCAATGCTTGATGAAATCGAACTGATACTTGAAACAAAATTATCCATGCCACCACTGGTCATGTAGGCATAGCCAACATACCAAGCCGGAACATATGAGCTGGCCTTTTCTTCACCATAAATTTTTTTAAACGCCTCAACCCACTTACCCACTAGGCCAAAAGCAATCGCGTACGGTAGGTACTTTTCGAAAATATTCTCCTTTTCGTAAAATTCCATCCGATACTTTTCGGCCTGCCTGAGATAAAGCTTAAAGCCTTTGAGATGATAATCTACTTCGGCGCCTTTCCGGCTTTTTTTAAGACTAAATTTAACAAACAGATACCAGATAACCACCACTATCAATACACCGACCAACACAAATCCCCAGCTGAACCCGGCCAACGGAACACTTAAAAGCCCGGTAAAACCCAGAAATACTATAAAGCCAATTATACCGGAGATAATACCTTTGGCTGAAACGGCTACCCCCTCTTTAAATAGTCCCTGTTTTTTCAGCCAATTGACTACAAACCTTTTGATTGGCTGTAAAATTTTATAAAACTTGTTTTGGTGTTCGGATAGAGTAGTGGTAGCCCCAACTTCAAAATCGCCGTCAAATAGCTCACAAAGAATAGTTTCTTCATATTTGGCTAAATTTGTAAAATCATTTTTTAACAAAACCAACTTCCAACCTTTGGTTTTTCCAAAGAACGACTTGTTTTGTGTTTCTTCGATCTTCAAATATCCCTTCACAGCCAAATCAATGATCGTGGCACTAACATATCTACCCGGCATTACCGCGCCTTTTGTTTCAAAAACTCCCAGTTCCAGTGGCAACATCTTATTGGGCGGATCGTACTGCACGGTAATCGGCCCCGGTTTTTTCTCGTCTTTTTGGGCTTCCTTGCGGACCAACCAGATGATCCAAAAAATTGGAAGTAGCAACAACCACCAGATATAACTGCTGTACAACTCCCACCAAGTCGGCTGATATGGCGTGATAATTCCTGCCGGCATTTGCATACGTATGGTAATACCCTCTTGCTTGGCTAATTCACGAGTGGAAGTCACTGTTAGAATATTGGAGTCCAATTGGACGTCGCTTGTCCATTTGAAAATTGCGTTTTGTTCGGTTGATCCGCGGACGCCAGTAAAAAGCTGTACTTGAGTATTCTCGGCATTTATTCCAGACGGGAGGATAATGTCGGCTGTATAGCGCTCTATTGGCAGCTCCCAAAAATTTCCGTTGAGATTCCAATAGAATTCCATTCCGTCGCTAGTTTCAACAATTGCGTTTTTTACTTCATAGACAATGCGGTAATTAGTGATGCCAGTTATCGTTTGATTGGGATCGCCTATTTTCCAAGTTATAACATGGTTAGCTGCATCATTGACAGTTTCATACGTATAAGGATTGCCATCAAAATCCGTGATGCTCACTAATTTAACAGGAGTTTTATTAAACACCCCCTCGCTGTAGGGAGCCTGAGTCGGCAAACTCCTGAAAATACCGTGTTTGTTCTTGAGCCTTCCGCTATCAACTGACAGTTCTTCCTTAATCAACAGCGAGGCATCTGTATGAACTTGAATGGTGCTTTTAAAATCCCGAATCACAGAATCATAAACCGGCTCGGCAGCCAAAACGACCGAGAACGATTGGGCGAAGACAATGCCCACCCCTGCGAGTATTAATAACTTCTTAATCACGGAAGTAGTATACCAGAGCTAACTAAAAGCTATATAGAAATGGCTAGTCGTTGAATCTAGATTAGGTTTATTGAGAATATCCGCTGTATTATCATGATGAATTACCTGAATGTCGGTTGCCCCCATTCCTTCGGCATATTGCAGTAAAACATTAAGCGCCGATACAGAATCGACAAATGGACAAAACGGATCCGGCCCGGGTAGATTCTCGATATCGAAGGCCTGAATTATTGCCAACATCTTGCTGTCGTTGATATCAGCCTGAGTTTTACTAAGGTAATGAGAAAAATCCAGACTCGCTATTATTAAAACATCCTCGCCTGAAATCGCATGCAACCATTCAACTAGATTAGTGATGTCCTGACTGACAACATTCTGCTTCAAAATAATCGGTACGATATTAGCACTGGGGAAAAAGTGTTTGATAAAACCAGCTTGTAGCGTAATCCCGTGCTCGTTTATAAATGAAGTATTATTTATGGTCGCCAATCGTTGTTGATTAAGCTGACGAACCAGATATCTATTAATTAGCAGTTCACCATCAATAGTTGCAAAACTATTACCTGTCGTTTGAATGTTCCCCTCTCCACGTTCGTAATGATTGGGAGAGAGCACAATTATTGTCTTTGGGTCAACCGATTTAACCAGCCCACGATAGAAAGAATTAATCTCCTTGTACGACAAATAGTCATGAGAAACAATAACTGCTCGTGTGTTGTTTGATATTGTATACTCCCCCTCTTGACCAAAGATCCAGTTCCAAGTTGCCGCGATGTAAGGATAAGATGGAACTAGTTTGCCAACGCCACCTATGACCATAAGAACAATGGCCAATCCCAGAATTGTCAGAACTAGCCACTGATTATTCTTTGATTTATCTAACTTAGCGATAAAGCCTACCTCCCCATTCAATTACTGTAAATCCATTTCGTTCCGAAGCCGGCTTGAGTATCTGCATTGGTACTTCGATCCTTTCATCCAGACCACGATAGTCGAAGAATATCCGAATTACAGTATCCGGCATTGGGGTAACTATCAGCGGCGCATAGGTATCAAATATGGATTGATCAATGAAGGTTATAAAGTAGTAAGGATTATCCGAAAACCGCGGCATCCAGAATTCTTTGAAGTCTGCTATTTCCCTTTCATTTAGTCCCAAATAAGTAAGTTTATCGGTAAAGAACTTATCAACATCTCGTTTGGCCATAACAAAGCCAGCTTCTGGCGTTACAAAATCGGCTGCAAAACCCTCCCAGAAAAGATATGGCCAAATCGTACCATCTGAGTTAACTATTTTTCCGCTGGGGGCAACCAATACATTCCAACCCTGCTTAATAGCCGGTTCACTGATTGAAATACCCGAAGTCGGCATTACATTTACAGCCACTGGCATAGTTTTTTCTGGATAAAGATAGATAACCGGTTTGCCCATCTCGGCTATTTGAAAAGTATAGGCTACAACTATAGTTGACGACTTGGTCGTTCCATCTGAAAAATGCGCTGTTACGACATATTTGCCATCAGACACATCTACCGCAGGAGCATTTCCATAATCGTGCGACACCTTATAGCTCCATGTTGTATCCCCCGGCTTGAATTTGCGTAATGTATATCGATCAAGCAATTTATATTCCTTTTTATAGCAAGCAGGTTCTGTTCCTTCGCAGCAACCATCTTCAAAACACGGAACCAATCCACTATAGGCCTCTACCACGATCTTGTTTACATTTGGTGAGTTGGTTCCACGTACTTCAAACGGACTATCAGCAATAATAATCGCTCCATTCGTAGGAGAAGAAATATTTATAAAGCTTTCACCGGTATATTCTGGTTGAGTTTCTGGTTCGTTCTTAGTTTCTGTTGCCGGTGTAGCAGTTGGCTGTGATGTATCAGCAGTTTGATCGTCAATAACAAAGTTCCTCTGTTGAATACTGTAGTTTTGGCCAAAATTATAGCTGATATACGCAATCCCTGCCAAAATTACGAGACCAATAAGCGGATATAAATACTTCATAATTTCATTTCATTTAACACATATAACTATTCTCTATATAACTTAAAATTCACTCTTGGACAATACTTTTTTAACTTTGTTTCTTCAAAAAATCTATCCTGTCGCGGAGTTCAGCGGCTTTTTCAAACTCTAGATTTTTAGCAGCCAAATCCATCTCATCCTCCAATTCTTTAATGACTGATTTTAATTCCTCTTTGTTGGCCTGCTTGGCAAATTTGTCCAACTCCAACTCCGGCGGGATATCCGCATCCTTATGTTCACGAATGTCTTTAACTTCTTTCACAATCGAGCGGGGAGTAATACCGTGCTGTTTATTATATTCAATCTGCTTTTTCCGACGGCGAGCCGACTCGTCCATCGCTCGCCGCATCGAACCAGTGATGTTATCGGCATACATAATCACCCGGCCGTCAATGTGGCGGGCCGCCCGGCCGAAAGTCTGGATCAGAGCTATGTCGGAACGCAAAAATCCTTCTTTATCCGCGTCTAAAATCACCACCAGTGAAACTTCCGGCAAATCCAGCCCTTCGCGCAACAGGTTAATGCCCACCAGTACGTCATATTTGCCCAATCGCAAATCATGGAGAATATCTATCCGATCGAGTGTATCAACATCACTATGGATATATTGCACTTTAATATCGGCCTCTTGCAGATAAGAAGTTAAATCCTCTGCCATTTTTTTAGTCAACGTTGTCACCAGCACTCCTTGCTGAACGTTCACCCGTTTGATGATTTCGTCCATCAGATCATCAATTTGACCAGAAGTGGGCCGCACCTCCACTTCCGGGTCAATCAATCCGGTCGGCCGAACAATCTGTTCTACTACTTGCCTGCTCTTTTCCAGCTCCTCCGCTTTGGGCGTGGCCGAAGTATAGATAACCTGATCTATCATTTTGTCAAATTCGTCAAAAGTGAGAGGCCGGTTATCAAAAGCGCTTGGCAATCGAAATCCATGCTCAATTAAAGTTTCCTTCCGAGCCCTGTCGCCTAAATACATGCCCCGAATTTGCGGCAATGTCATATGTGATTCGTCAATAAACATCAAAAAATCGTCGGGGAAATAGTGCAGCAGAGTCGCCGGCGGACTGCCGGCCTCGCGCCCTTCCATATGGCGTGAGTAGTTCTCAATTCCGGAAACATAGCCAACCGTCTGGAGCATTTCAATATCATAATTAGTCCGCTGCTCCAAACGCTGAGCCTCCACCAATTTATTTTCCGCTCTCAATTCCTTAAGGCGAACTTCTAGTTCCTCCTGAATTGACGCGATAGCCCTTTTTAATTTGTCCCCCGGAGTAATAAAGTGCTTAGCTGGGAATATCTCTAGTTCCCCCGCATCCTCTAGAATCTCGCCCGTTAGATAGTCCACTTTGCGAATCCGCTCAACCTTATTTCCCAAAAATTCAATTCTGTAAGCAACTTCCAAATAAGCTGGAAATATTTCCAAAATCTCTCCCCGGACCCTAAAGGTTCCGCGCACGAAATTAATATCATTTCTCTGATACTGAATGTTGGTCAATTGGAGCAGCAGCTTTTCACGTTTATACTCTTTGCCGACTTCCAGTTTAATGCTCATATTCTGATAGTTGACAGGATCGCCAAGGCCATAAATGCATGAAACTGACGCCACAATAATAACATCCTTGCGAGTAAGCAAAGATTGAGTAGCCGCGTTGCGCAGCCGGTCTATTTCATCATTGATTGACGCATCTTTAGCGATGTAAGTGTCAGTGCGCGGAATATACGCCTCTGGTTGATAGTAGTCGTAATACGATACAAAATAATGCACCGCGTTGTCCGGAAAATATTCTCTGAATTCACTCGCCAACTGCGCCGCCAAGGTTTTATTGTGGGCGATTACCAATGTTGGTTTTTGTACCCTTTCAATGACTTTAGCCATGGTAAATGTCTTCCCGCTGCCGGTAACTCCCAAAAGAGTTTGATCCCGATAACCTTTTTCAAGTCCGGTAACCAAATTTTTAATGGCCGTCGGCTGGTCACCTTTCGGTTTGTATGGAGCTTTTAATTTAAATTTCATAACTATTTCATCTTAACACCTTGAAAAACCAACGGCCCATCTGCGAGCCGTTAAAAATTGAGATAAAAAAGAAAATCCCCGCACCAGATACAGTGCGGGGCACACCCCGACAGGGTAACAGAAATTATCCTCTCGTAGGACCGCTTCCTTGACCTCGATATCGCCAAGCCAACAGGAGCAGAACCACAACGGCGACGACAGCAAAGATCACTAATGTCTTCACAGTTTTTCCTCCTTGTATTTAATCCAAGGTTCAAATTCTTTCTTCAAACTCCCAAATAACCACCGACCTTTTGTTCCCTATCTCTTAGAATGGCGTTGGCGCCATTCTTTTATTTTCTGATGGTTCCCACTCAAAAGCACTTTTGGCACCCTCCGTCCCTCAAACATTTCCGGCCGAGTGTATTGTGGGTATTCCAGTGTTCGTCCATCTGAGAAACTCTCATCTTTGGGGGACTCTGGATGATGCAAAACCCCCGGCAACAATCGCGCTACCGTTTCCATAATCGTTAACGCTGCTAGCTCTCCACCCATCAGTACAAAATCACCAACGGAGATCCGCTCATCCACATAGTGTTTCACCCGCTCATCAATCCCCTCATACCTGCCAGAAACGAATACTAATTCATCATATCTCGCCAGTCTCCTCGCATCTTTTTGTACAAACCGTTTCCCCCGCGGATCTAGTAAAATGATTCTTTGTTTATCCGCCATAGCTCCCTTGGTGCGAGCGGACTTCTTTATAGACCTAATCGCCTTCACAATCGGCTCCGGCTTCAGCACTAGTCCGGCTCCGCCACCATAAGGCAAATCATCAACTGTTTGGTGTCTGTCTTTCGTAAATTTTCTGGGATTGATTGTCTTTAGCCGAACTTGTTTCTTCTTCAAAGCCCGAGACAAAATCCCTTCCTTAAAATAATCTTCAATCAGCTGGGGGAAAATTGTAATAACTGTGAATTTCATACATCCATTCTAACATTACTTATAATCCACTCCTAGAGCCACAAATAGCAAGTTAGAGGCTAAGCCCCTCGACAAGCCCGGGATAAGGCAGATTAGCAGGTAAGATAGATTTCAACGGCCCGCAAATGGGCCGATAGACCCTTACTCTCCATTGAGCTCTGCTGTACAGCATGAGTGAACAGGGCGTCTTTTGAGTGCCACCCGTTTGGACAAGCAAATGGGTGGCAAAAAGAAAACTTTTAATAAAAGTTATCACTATACAAAAAGTCCCGATTTCTCGGGACTTTTCTTTATTTTCGTTTAATTTATTCCTGATCTATGTCTTTAAGATCGTCTTTGGTAGTTGTCTCAGGAAGATCAGCGGCGGCGGGTGCCTCTTCTTTAGCTTCCTCAGCTTTTTCAGCTTCAGCGGCCGGAGCAGCCTCGCTCTTAACACCGCCAGTGCCGCCTTCAGGCTCAATAATTTTTAGATTAACCCGGGCGTTATTTTGAGCACCGATTACCCGAAGCAAAGTTCTAATAGCTTTTGCGGTCCGTCCGTCCTTACCGATAATCTTACCCATATCTTCAGGATCGACTGTGAGCTCAATTAAGACTCCCAACTCGTCAATCTTGCGTTCGACCTTAACTTTATCCGGCTGTTCAACAACAGCTTTCACCACGTATTCAACAAACTCTTGATCTTTCTCTGCCATGGTTCTCCTTAATCGCTTAACTTATATATTATATTATTTGCCTGCTTCACCAGCTTGCTCGCCCGACTGCTCGTCTGTTGGCGTAGCATCACTGGTATCAGGTTCAATTTTTTTATCACTAGGCGCCGCACTCTCATTTGCTTTCTCATCCTCGGCAGGCTTATCAGCGGGCTGTGCCTCTGCCTTTACCTTTTCGGTCGAGGGTTCTTTAACGGGCTCTCCAGCTTTTTTATCATCATCGCCAGATTCTTTTTTGTCTGCCTGATCAGATTGCCCATCTGCTGGCGCAGCTGCGCTATCAGCGGGCTTTTCCTCTTTGGCTTTTTTCTTGGGTGGCCGGGCAGGACGCTGTTTGACATCTAAATCAAAACCAGCATACTCATTCAGGAGCCGTGAAATTGTATTTGAGGGCTGTACACCCTTACTCAGCCACGCCTCAATCGCCTCTTTATTTATTGTAAGAGGATTTTGTTTGACAGTTGGATTATAGTGTCCCACAACTTCAACCACCCTACCTTTTACTGGTTTGCTGTGCTCGGCGACTACCACCCTAAACTTGGGCTGGTTCCTGCGACCGGTACGAGCTAATCTGATTACTAACACTGCAGTTTTAAACTAGATAATCTGTATAAGAATAGTTACAAGCACTAGTTAACTATAAAACAGAGAATGTGTCAACCTTGTAGAAGATTTGGGAGAATGGGTAATAATTCGTTATTCGTCATTCTTAATTCAATTTTCCTGTCTAGTATTGCCAAAAACCAGCCGCTTACTTATAATTATTCCTGTACACAATGAAGATTGATGTTACAAAATTAGTCCAAAAAGAGATCGGTGCAACAGCAGAATACGATCTCGACGAACAGGTTGAGGTACCAGACAAAGGTAATGCTCAGGTATCTGGTCGCGTTACTCTGACCAATTTAGACCAATCTATTCTTGCCCGATTTGAAGCTTTGGCCAGCCTGAATCTGAATTGCGACAAATGCTTAGAATCATTCCGCTACCAGACCCCGCTAAATTTCGATCGGGAATATCTTAAAACCAAAACCAATGATCCTGAGGCCTTAACCCTTGATAACAACAGTTTAGATATCGATCCGGCCATCTCTCAAGAAATATTGCTAAACCTGCCTCTCCAGGCGGTTTGCAAACCGGACTGCAAGGGACTTGACCCTGAAACTGGAAAAAATTTAAATCAGGAAAGTTAGAGAATAAAAAAAGCAGGAGAGTAATAACAAATAAATGTAACTCTTCGACTACGCTCAGAGAATAAAACCATAAAAAGACCATAATTCATTATTCATAATTCGTAATTCAAACTCATGGCGGCGCAACCAAAGAAGAAAATCAGCCGGGTTAGAGGCAAAACCAGACGAGCTCATCGGCGGGCAGTTTTGCCAAAGTTAGTTGCCTGTGCCAAATGCAAGACGCTTAAGCTACCACACACCATCTGCCCTGAGTGTGGGCACTACGGCAAGGTTAAAGTTATAAAAACCAAACTTGACAGGAAAATCGATAAAACTTTAAACAAACCCGTCTCGCCTGGTGACAATTCAGGTAAAACGCCCGTAAAGAATGAAAAAACTCCGAAAAAGACCGATAATGGAAATAGAGTATAAGGTACAGAAAAAAGAAAAACACCAGATACTAAATACGAGATACCAAATACTAACACATGGCTTCAAACCGACATTTTGCAAGAATCCTCATTATGCAGACACTTTATGAGTGGCAGCAGCGTGAGGGATTAGATTTGAGCAAAATAATTGAGCGCCACCTCGAAAAACACGATTTTGAAGAAAATAACCTAAAGTTCATTAGAGGTATTATTAAAGGGTTAAAAAAACATTTGGACGAGATTGACGAGGTCATTACTGTAGCCGCCCCTGATTGGCCGCTGCCCCAAATCGCTCAGGTTGATTTGGCCACTCTACGACTGGCTATCTACGAGCTTTTATTTGACGACGATGTCCCGCCCAAGGCAGTAATCAACGAAGCGGTTGAGCTTTCTAAAGCGTTTGGCGGCGAAAACTCCAGCAAGTTCGTAAATGGCGTCCTTGGCACAGTTTTCAGAACTTCAGATAAATATGATCCCCAAGACGACAAAAAACTCGTCCGCGATGCCAAGGCAAATAAACCGTTAAAAAAAACCGAAAAGAAGACAGTTAAAAACAGGAAGAAAAAATAACATACAGTTGTTATTCCGGCCTGCCAACAGACAAACCTAAGTGAATAACAGAAAAGATAATATGGATTTTTCGAAACTGGAAAAAACAATCGGCGTCAAATTCAAAGACAAGAAGCTCTATGAACAGGCGTTTACCCACCGCTCGTACCTGAATGAAAATTCAGAAGTTAACGCCCATAACGAGCGGCTTGAATTTTTGGGTGATGCAGTGATAGAACTGGCCGTCACAGATTTTCTGTATAAAAAATACCCCAATAAACCCGAAGGTGAACTCACGGCCTTGCGGGCCGCCCTGGTCCGCCGCCACACTTTGGGGGAAATTGGCCAGAAGCTCGGATTCAACGATTACCTGCGGATGAGCAAGGGAGAATCCGGCAACACTGCCAAGGCTCGGGCTATCATCCTTAGCAATGCGGTAGAGGCGTTTGTCGGTGCTTTGTATCTTGACCAAGACATTAAAACTACCACTGACTTCATCAACAAGTTCATTAATCCTCGTATTAAAGACATTGTTCGATCTGCCTACCACATCGACGCTAAAAGCCATTTTCAGGAAATAATCCAAGAACGCGACGGCATAACACCGCATTATAAAGTGGAAAAATCATTCGGTCCCGACCACAACAGAACCTTTGAAGTCGGCGTGTACGTCGGTGAAAAACTAGTTGCCAAAGCTGAGGGATCCAGCAAACACGAGGCAGAAACCAATGCTGCCAGCAAAGCTCTGGCAGAATTAGAAAAATAATTCATTGGCCAAATAGTATATATTGTTGACATACGCAAATACTCACGGCCGTGAGTATTTTCGTAGATTATAGATGTAAAACTTCTAGAGTATTCCCTCCACTTGTCGTCAGGCAATCATCGAGCGTTGAGCTTGAGGGAACTAAATCAAATAAATCTTTCATTCTGGTGTGCTATATGTTTGAATTCTGCTGTACAGCAGAATGAGTTTATAGGTAAACCAGAAGAAAGATTTAATTAGATTTATACACAAAAGCGAACGCGTAAAGTTTTGCGCCACTTTTTAAAAAGTGGCAAAGAGGGTTCCGCCGGTTGGCGGATTATACCACTCGCCAAGCCCCGCCTTGAACCTCAATCCTCGCTGGTAGTGTAAAGCCAGCAGCTTTAATGTGCCCGCCGCCACCCATCGCCTCGGCCAAATTCTTAACATTAATATTATTCTGCTCAGTTCTTAAACTGCCTTTGACCACCCCATTTTCACCTTCGGACAGCAATAACGCAAACTTCACATCCGGTATTGTACTCATTAAATTGGTTAATCCTTCAAGGTCTGTGGCGGTGGCATTGCAACGCTTAAAATCTTGCACCGAAACATAGGATGTTGCCAGCTTGCGCTTATGGTCATATTTCATTTTTTTAAGGGCAGTTCCCCAAAGCTTTAACAATGCCTGGCTTTTTTTGACATATAAACCGCCCCTAATTCCACTAAAATCCGCCCCGCTGGCCAGTAATTCGGCAGCAGCCTGAAATGTTTCAATACCTGTGTTTGAATGCTGAAAAGAACCGGTATCGAACATGATCCCCGTCAACAAACAGGTGGCCAGTTTGGAATTAAACTGCAGGCCCCAAGTCTTTATTAATTTCCATAATATCTCTGAAGTGGACGACGCTGATGTATCAATGTAGTGCACCCCGGGCGTTCCGGCTGATGTAGCGTGATGGTCTATAACTATTAAATTATTCGGCCAATCAATGTTCAGTTCATCGGTTTCAAAAAAATTAGTTCTCGACCAGCCCCCACAATCCAACAGCACTACAGTATCAAAGCGCTCCGGCCTAAAGCCGTCTTGTATTAAAAAGAAATAGGGCAGGTAAGACAAATTGGAAGGTATTACCCCGTCCACGGCCATCTCAACGCTTAACCCCCAATGGTGCACCAATATCTCATACATCCCCAGCATACTGCCCAGGGCATCGGCGTCCGGATTATGGTGCGCTACCAGAAGAATCTTTTTCGATTCTATCAGTATCTGTTTGATTTTCATCCCCGTCATGACTCTTCAGGGTATCAAAAATCCGCTCTAATTTAAATTGCTGTTCAGTGTTTGACTGCAATAAAGTAATCCGCGGAACTTTGCGAATGCGCATCCGCTTAAATAAAAACTGCTGCAGCTCATGAATATGCTTGGCTACCTTTTTAAACTGAATGTTTTCCTCGTTGATATCACCGGGACTAAAACTTAACCATACCTTAGCTGATTTTAAATCCGGCGAAACTATTACTTCGTCCACTAACGCAGTCGCTGATATGCCCCAACTTTGCTGACGTTCTAAAAAATACTGGGCGATGGCACTTTGCAACAGTGCTTCCAATTTTGATTTACGAAGATGATTGACCATTATCAATAGTTGCTTTGCGATGTTCCACTTGAACAAATTCAGCTTTATCTTCTTCTTTGATCTTGGCGCTGATGGCAACCTCAAAACCAAAATTTTCACCCGGAGTTGCCTTACTTACCTCTTCGGTCAGATGTTTAATGGTTTTAATTTCACCCTCACCAACAATTTCACCATCACGAGTAAAACGCACTAAATTGCCGGGGACAGCTTTG
This sequence comes from candidate division Kazan bacterium, assembly GCA_003647645.1. GTDB lineage: Bacteria > Patescibacteriota > Kazan-3B-28 > Kazan-3B-28 > Kazan-3B-28 > B79-G16. The sequence goes on from QMNG01000005.1 coordinate 16,106, forward strand.
CCTTTGATTACTTTCATCCCGATAATCTTATCCTTTTTGCCGTCACGAAATATCTTTAAAACAGTAGCACTGCCGACACTAATCTCTACCCGCTCTGAACCGATCGATTCCAGCAACACTTTTGTGAGATCATCAGTTAGTTCGTAAATAACATCGTAAATGGCTGTTTTGATACCATCTTTTTTAGCCATTGTCATGGCACCCGGTGTAATACCAACCTTAAAACCAACCACCAGCGCACTCTCACCCTCAGCACTCAGTACATCCGACTCGTTAATGTCACCCAAGCCATCAGAAACAACGTTTATCTGACCCTTGTCGGTCTTAATTTTGGCTATCTGATTTTTTATCGCCTCCAAAGAGCCCTGTACATCAGCTTTTAGAACAATCGCAATATTTTGTGCGTGGGCAGCTTTGATTGAAGATGTCAGTTTAGATAAACCGGATGTTTTAACAGACGCTTTGCGAGTAGTCGCCCGCTTGGCCTCCAGCGCCGCCAAGTTTTTGGCTTCTTTTTCACTTTTAACCACCTTTAATGTCTCGCCAGCACTGGGAGCCGCTGAAAACCCGGTAATCTGTACGGGCATCGACGGTCCGGCTTCTTTAATCCTTTTACCTGCATAGTTCTCCATGGATTTAACTTTTCCGATATGATAGCCGACCACAAATGGGTCACCAATTTTTAATGTCCCCCTCTTTATCAACAGGGTTCCCAAAACCCCCACTCTTTTTTCGTGTTTGGTTTCTATAATAATACCGGAAGCCGGCCCCTCAACTTCTGCTTTAAGTTCCTGCATATCGGCGGTTAGCAAAATAAGATCTAACAATTCATCAACTCCCTCGCCGGTTTTTGCAGAAACACTAATAATTACGCTCTGACCGCCCCATTTCTCTGCAACAATTTCATGGGCAGCCAATTCCTGCTCTACCCGTTCTACATTCGCCTCTGGCTTGTCTATTTTAGTAATTGCTACCACCATCGGAACACCTGCAGCTTTGGCCAACTCGATTGCCTCAATGGTTTGTGGTTTAATCCCTTCATCGGCAGCTACTACCAGAACCACTACATCCGTTACTTTTGTTCCCTGAGCTCGGATAGCGCTAAAAGCTTCATGTCCCGGAGTATCCAAAAAGGTAATTTTTCTGTTTTTGTATTCCACCTGATAGGCGCCGATGTGCTGAGTAATACCGCCACTCTCGCCGCCGGCTACTTTTGTCTTTCGAATATAATCCAGTAGGGAGGGTTTTCCATGATCAACATGGCCCATCACCGTTACTACAGGAGCACGTGGCTTTTGGTTTGCAGCCGATACATTCTCGTCATCATTGCCATTGTAAGTCCCCGCTTCTTTCTCTGCCTGGATAACCTCAAAGCCAAAATCGTCAGCCACAACCGCCGCAGTCTCAAAATCAATATTGTCATTGATCGATGCCAAAACACCATCTTTCAACAGCTCTTTGATCACCTCGGTGACCGGCACACCAAAAGATTCTGCCAGTTCCTTGACAGTCAAAATTTCCGGTAAAACTATTTGTTTTTTTTCATTTTCCATATGCACCACTAAAGTTAGGGGAGAAAAAAAATTAAGACTACAAATAATCATTTTGCAGCCTCATATTGCTCGTCTTATCAGAAAAAATATTTACTTTTTCATACTCGCAATAATTTTGGCTGCTGACACCTTTCCAATGCCGGGGATACTTTCAAGTTCCGCCTCGGTTTTTTTACTCAAATCTTCAACCGAGTTAATACCAGCTTCCCGCAACTTCTTAACCACACCCGCCGACAAGCCCAACTGGTCAAGGCTATTTTTCACCCCGACTGGTGGAACTTTAACAACAGGCGCACCGCTAACCACCATAGTCGGCTTGGTCAGAGCTTTTAAGCTCAACCCCAAACGATGACTATCCGGTCCTAAATCGATAACCTTTACTTTCAGTCTATCACCCTCCTTCACAACTGTTCCGGGGTCGGTGATATGCTCATGAGCCAGCTCGGAGATATGAATTAAGCCATCCACCTTTTCATTTACTTTTACAAACACACCGAACGGCATAATTTGCGTGACCAGACCTTCAACCTCTTGGCCGACCTTAAAGTCTTTTATCACTTCCAGCCAAGGATCGGATTCCAGCCGCTTCATACTTAAAGAAATTTTATCGTCATCAATGCCGATAACTTGCACTTTGACAGTGGCTCCAACTTTGGCGAAATCACCGGGATGATTTACTTTGTCCCAGCTAATTTCTGAAATATGGACCAAACCTTCCAACTGACCTAGCGATACAAAGATGCCAAAATCCACAATGCCGCTTACTTTGCCCTCGATAACATCGCCAACTTTAATGCCGGAAACCAGCTTGTCGAACTCCTCCCGGCGGGCAGTCCGCTCGGAAAATATTAATTTATTGATATTTTTGTCTAAATCCAAAATCTTCACTGTCATAGTTTTGCCCTCAAACTCAGCCAATCGGGCTAAAATCTCGTCTCTGTCGCTGCCGACGCGGGGATAGTGCTCAGGGGCCAATTGGGAAACAGGCAGAAATCCCCTCAGTCCGTCTGCCTCGACGATCAGTCCGCCCCGGTTAGCTTCAACTACTTTGACATCAAAAATCTCATCCTTGGCTTTGCGAGCTTCCAATGCCTCCCAGCCCTGATTTTGCAGAGCATCGCGGATACTCAACACCATAAAGCCTTCCTCGCTCTCAGGAATCAACACCGAAGCTGTAATTTGATCACCCACCTTAAAATCTGGAGCCACAATGCCTTCTTCAGCCAGCTCACGATTGCTGATAATGCCGATAAACCGGCCGTCATCAATGTCCAGCCATATACGGTTGTTGGTAATTGCCGTAACTGTGCCAGTTACCAAATCTGACTCCTTATAAATACGCAAATCACCGCCCTTGCTTTCAAGGATTTCAGCGAATGGATGTTTTGATTTGGTTTTTGTTGCCATAGCAATCATCGCGAGGAAGCGCTTCCCCGCTCGGAAATTAATAATATGCCTGATTGAAAAAATGCTATATAGCTAATTCTATATATTTGTTCACTGCTAGTCAATATTTTTCATTTTCTCGACAGACTATTTACTTAAATAAAGCACATTATGAACCATTGTACATACTCCTGAATAAAAAAGAGGAAGCTGAAATCTCAACTCCCTCCAAAGTGCATGAGTGGCCTTGTGGGTTGCATCTAGAAAAAGGACGCCCACGGGCCAAGAATGTGGATTTCTTTCTTTTCTTCCCAGACAATGTTACCTGCGTCTTTGTCCTCCTCGCTGGCATAGCGCTTAATGATCAGATCAGCAGTGAGAGGATCAAAGGCAATACCCTCCTCCGTCACAGCGTGTACTTGGATTGTACAGGAATCAGAGTCAACACGTTCCAAAGTCACCTCTATCTCCACTATAGATTGGTCAGGAATTCTGGGTTCAAAGTCGTCCCAAGTGGGCCACTCTACGAGATTCTCCACGCTTCCCTCGTAGATCGTCGAGAAGCTATCTTCCGGGCTGTGAATAAGCAATTCAGCCGAGAGAGTGCCTGTGGTTCCGCCAGATCCTCCTCCCCATGCCCCCGGGCGAACATAGTACAGCTGAAGAATGGTTGGATATGGCTCATTCGTCAGCAGTATAGTGAAATACTTAGAGGCCGCTCTCAAGACAACCACTTCTTCCGCAATTGGATCGTTTTGTTGAAAAAGAGTAATCCGACACTCAAGATCCTCAAAGGTCATCGGGGTTTTCCAGAAAGTCCCGGAGGTTGATTGAATTATCTTACCGTCGCTAACCTCCCAGTTCACCGACCCAGCCAGTGCTTCTGGCGAAGAGATAGAAAGTTTAACAATCTCCCCTGATTGAGGCGAATAGTTTCCACTGCCTACGACAATGTCCACCTGAACCGGCTCTGTCAAGTCAGGTTCATCTACGTCAGGCGGGCCGAGGTCAAATTGAAAGTGTCTAACTCCTCCCCCTCCTCCACAGGAGGCGAGAAGAAAACAGACGATCACAAAGCCAGAAATCACCCTTATCATCCATATCACCTCCTTTTGTTGTTAAAGGGCGAATTTCACCCCAAGGATACCAGATGTGGAAAAAAACTCCATCAGCTGATAAGAATAATCTGTTTAAGCAAAAAATAGCCTAGCTTCCCGCCCCTAATTATGGAAGACAAAAAGAAAAAGGGCATTCTGTTAGTCTGCTATATAGCAGACTAACCAAAACATATTTTTTGCTACTCTGTTAGAATGTAATTGTGAAAATGAGAATAAAAAAAGCTGCTTTAAAGACTTTAAATAACTTCCTGCAGGTAATTCCTATTATTCTGGGAGTTTTTCTGCTCTTGAGTCTGGTTAACATAGCAATTTCCCCAAGTTTTTACGCTAAAATATTTACTCACAATTCCCTGCTCGATTCTGTAATTGGCGCTGCTTTGGGCAGTATATCGGCAGGCAATCCTTTGACGAGCTATATCATTGGGGGCGAACTTCTTGAACAAGGAGTTGGTTTAATAGCAGTGACTGCCTTCTTGCTCGGCTGGGTGACAGTTGGCCTTATTCAATTGCCGGCGGAAAGTTTAATGCTGGGCAAGCGCTTCGCTATCATCCGTAACATTATTAGCTTCATCATGGCAATCATTATCGCTATTTTGACTGTTTTTACTCTTACATTAATCTAGATGAAAAGTATCATACAAAAAATCGGCGGCGGATGGACCTTCCTGATTATTGCCCTCTTGATCTACGGAATAACGGCTCTTGTTTATCCCACTCTGGCTCTGCCTGTCCTCACATCCTTTGGTCAGCTCATGGGGAAGATTTTGCCTATATTGGCTTTTGTTTTTGTTTTGATCTTCATCTTTAATCTTTTTCTTGAACCCAAAACAATCACCAAATATGTAGGCAGACAATCCGGCTGGAAAGGGTGGGTGCTAGCCATTGTGGGCGGTATTATTTCAATGGGAGCTATCTATATGTGGTATCCTCTCTTGGCTGATTTAAAAGAAAAGGGGATGAGCAATGCTTTAGTCGCCACTTTCCTTTACAACCGGGCGATCAAGCTCCAGCTTCTGCCGTTTTTAATCTATTATTTTGGCTGGACTTTCACAATTATTATGACAATTTATATGATTATATTTTCGGTCATCAACGGCCTGTTAGTGGAAAAGTTTACTAATAATTCAAATAAGGAGTAGAGATGAAAATTGCAGTGGCTGCCACCAACAAAAATAAAAATTCAGAAATTAGCCCTTTAGGAGGCAGAGCTCCTTTTTACCTAATCTTTAATGAAAAGGGAGAATTGTTGGATTCCCTGTCAAATCCTTTCGCAGTGGGCGGAGGAGGAGCTGGTTTTGCAGTGGCCAAAATGCTGGCTGACAGAAAAATAGACACAGTGATAGCTGGCGGTTTCGGGTCCAATATGATAGGGGCTTTAGAAGAACGGGGATTGAAATACTATGAAATGAGCGGCAACGCCCAAAAAGCGGTATCAAAAGCCATCTCCTAGTTTGGACGGAAACGGTAAGACATTTTATCCAACGAACAGCTGAAACGACTGGCATAGATTTTTTGTTATCTTTTCTAAAAAAGTGACCATTGGTGAAACGCAATGCAGCGCTTCAAAAAAATAGCAAACGGAAGTGCCAAAAACTTATTTTTCTTTTTTAGATTCCGGATCAGGCCCGGAACGACAAAGGGGAAACTATTTCCCCAAAAAGCGCCGCAAATATAAGTCTTTGTCTTCCTTTCCCGACTTTTTGGCCTTTTTCTTAGGAAAGTCAAGAAAGATAAACTTAGCCAAATAAATCAATTCGACAATAAAGTAGACAAATAAAATAGCCGGCCACAATCTCCAAGATAAATAGGGGATACCTTCAAATCGGAACCAGATCAACGCTAAACCAAACCAGCCGACAATGAACCCGGTCCGAGTTAAACGAATGGCAATTTGGCGCTTAAAATAATTCCATTTCCCCGCTTTGAAACTTATAATCGTGCTCATCAATACTATAAGGATGAGTGCCGCCAATACGTAGGTCGAACCCGGGAAAGTTGCACCGGGGAAGTTATCAAAAAAATACGAAATATGAAATAAGTTTGCGAATGACATAAGTTAGTATTTAGTATATTGCATTTAGTATTTAGTGTCTTTTTATTCTCTATACCCTATACCCCATACTTCATACTCTACTTCAATTTTCTCCTAGTAAATCCCCCACCTGCCCGACCGCGAGGCTGCTGGCGAGGCCTGCTCTTAGTTTTCACCTTGGTTTTGGTTCGACTAACCGCTTTTGGCACAGCTTTTTTAGTTAGTTTACGCTTGATAAATCCAACTTTCGCTCTACCTGCCTTTTGGGCCGTTCGAACAAGCTTCGGCTGTTTGCCTTTGGCGGTCTTACTTTTACTAGCCAATCGACTAATGCTCCGACCAGAAATTTTGCTTTTAAGTTTGCGTTTGGTAAATTCCTTAGCTTTCTTTTTGCTGGCAGCTGGTAAGCTAACCCTCTTTTTCTCCCTAGCCGGCAGACTTGGTTCAACCTTGGCAGCCACGGCCTTTGCTTTATCTTCAGTAACCTCCGCGTTGGGATCCTCTACACTACCGTCTTCACCTTCCATCACCAACACAGTAAACGAAGCTACTTTATCATTCCCCTTCAATCGCATTACTCTGACCCCCTGTGTGGCTCGCCCTAGTATCGAGATTCCCTTGAGAGGCAAACGAATAATTTGACCGGATGTTGAAGTAATAATAATATCTGTATTCAACTTGCGCTGAACCAGCCTGGCGCCAATGATCTTGCCGGTTTTATTTGTAACATTCATAGTTTTAACGCCGCTGCCGCCTCGCTTCTGAACATTATACTGGGACACCATAGTTTGTTTGCCAAGACCTCGTTCAGAAATAACAAGCAGATTCATTGGCACACCCCGCTTGGCCACATCAGCACCAACCACCTCGTCATCCTTCTTCAGCCGGATTCCCCGTACTCCACGAGTGGAACGGCCCAGAGGTCTGGCATCAGATTCATTAAAACGAATGGATTGACCATTGCGCGTAACTATCATGACCTCATCGCCTTTAGCCGATGTTCTTACCCACTTCAGTGCATCTTTCTCATCCAATTTAATAGCAATAAGGCCATTGTTCCTGATATTCCTGTAGGCGGCCATCTTAGTTTTTTTAATGACTCCATTTTTGGTAATCATTATGAAATCCTCATCTTCTTTAAACTCGGCCACTCCAATCATCGCTGTAACTAATTCATCCGGAGCAATTTGGATCAGGTTGACTACTGCTGTACCTTTGGCAATACGGCCGGCCTTCGGCACCTCAAACACTTTGCGCTTAAATACTCGCCCGCGATCGGTAAAGAAAAGAATGTCATCATGATTATTAACAACACGGATGCTGTTAATCTGATCCTCTTCTTTCGTTGTCATGCCGATAACCCCCTTGCCGCCTCTCCGCTGAGTTCGGTAATCATCAATGGGTTGGCGCTTGACATAGCCGCCCACAGTCATTGTTACTACCACCTCCTCATTGGGAATAAGATCCATATCCGTGAAATCGCCAACCCCTCCCTTAGAAACCCGAGTTTTGCGCTCATCACCGTATTTTTCTTTCATTTCTTCGGATTCCTTAACTATCACCTCGTCTATCTTTTTGGGGTCACCAAGCAAGATCTTAAGTTCTTTGATGAGCTTCTGTTTTTCTTTGTATTCGTCCTCGACCTTCTTACGCTCCAAGCCAGCCAGTGCCTGCAGTCGCATTTCCAAAATGGCCGACGCTTGGATATCAGACAATTTGAATTTTTTCTTTAGGTTGGCGTGGGCGTCCTCTTTGGTTTCAGATTTTTTGATGGTTTTAATAACCGCATCAATATTATCCAAGGCAATTTTGAAGCCCTCCAACACATGTGCCCGCTCTTTGGCCTTATTCAGCTCATACTGAGTTCGACGCGTAACTACATCACGCCGATGATCGATGAATTGCTGTAATGCCTGCTTTAAATTCAAAACCTTGGGCTGTAAACCTTTGTCAACAAGAGCCAGCAAGTTGACATGAAAAGTAGTCTGCATTTGTGTCATCTTAAACAGCTGATTCAGAACTTTCTGGGGATAGGCATCTTTGCGTAGTTCTATGACTACTCGAATACCATCCCTGTCCGACTCATCACGAAGGTCACTAATCCCGATCATCTTTTTGGCTTTGACCAAATTGGCAACCGATTCGATAAGTGCAGCTTTATTCACCTGGTACGGCAACTCCGAAACGATGATCCGATGGCCTCCTTTGTGTTCAACAATCTCAGCTACCCCTCGCATTACAATACCGCCCTTGCCGGTTTCATACGCAGCTTTAATATCTTTAATATTGAAAATTACGCCACCAGTGGGAAAATCGGGGCCCTTCACATACTCCATCAGATCATCAACGGTGGCATCAGGATTTTTGATTAAGTAGATGATGGCATCCATTAACTCATTAAGATTGTGAGGCGGAATGTTAGTAGCCATGCCCACAGCAATTCCGACTGTGCCATTCAACAACAACTGCGGCACGCGAGTTGGCAACACAGTCGGTTCTTGCTTGGTGTTGGAATAGTTGTCAATAAAATCAACTGTTTCCTTGTCTATATCAGAAAGAATCTCCTCGGCAATGCTGGTCATTCTGGCCTCGGTGTAGCGATTAGCAGCGGCCGGATCCCCATCTATGGAGCCGTAGTTGCCCTGTCCATCCACCAGGGGATAGCGCATATTCCACGGCTGGGCTAATCTAACCATCGCATCATAAACAGCCACATCACCGTGAGGATGATAAAAGGCAATTACAGTTCCCGACACCTCAGCGCTCTTGCGATATTTGGCCGTATGTCTTAGACCCGACTCCATCATAGAATACAAAATACGCCGATGGACTGGCTTTAAACCATCTCGCACATCAGGCAGGGCCCGGGAAACAATGACGCTCATTGCGTAACTTAAATAAGAATCCTGCATCTCGGTCTCTATCTGTATATCACGGATCTTACCTATGTTGCTTTCAATTTCGTCTTTGTTTTCGTCTTGTTTGTCCATACAAATCTAGAATTGCCATTTTTCATCCGGCATTCTTCATTCTTCATTATTTATTGTTGTACCCATGTATCTATCAGCCAGCTGCCATTTGTTTTTAGCAGCACAAACTTCCACTCTTCGGTGATATTGGAATTGTCGGGGGTAATTTTTTCTAAGCTACTACGGATCTCAATGTTTGTATCATTAACAATGGTCGTGTTCAGAATCCTGAAACTATCAATATCGGACGAATCTTCCATCAGACCGGCAATTTTATTGGCGTCACTGGCTTTAGCCCCGCTGGTAAGATAATTCAACATTCCCTCAGAATCCCTGTTTCGCCATGCCTCAGCAAACTGGCTAACCACTTGTTCAGCCGCTTGGCGCTCAGCCTTATCCTGCTCCTCCTGCGTACCGTACTCTCTTATTTTTTCTTCTAGTAAACCCTTGATGTTGGTCGGCAAATTAAAGATTATCCGCGGCAGGTTAGCCTGCACATAGTCGTTGCCAACCAACAACATGTCGTCGTAAGACTTCTCCATATTTTCACCATAGATGAGTAATTGATCGAGTTCATCGATGCTGTCGATATCCTCTGCTCGACTGACGATCCGTTTTAATTCTGCCAACATTTTGCTGTAATCGTCCAAAAAACTGTTTAATTTACTGGCAAATGTACTGGCTGTGATGTTTAGGCCCGTCTGGCCGCGAATATCAAAGATGCCATCACGGATGGTGCGATTAGCATCATTAACCTCTGCTTCAAACGAATCTCTGCCGGCCGTTGCCATGTCGTCGAAGGTCTCGATCTGCTCAAAAGCATTGGTCAGCTCGATGCTGACCAGCACCGTTTCATCCCAAACGTTTTCCAGCACTTTACTGCTGGCCAGCCCCTGGCTTTGAAAATTATAGTAATAATAGGAAGCCAATCCGCCAATTAAAACGATAATAACTGCTGCGAATACTGTCAGCATCACGCCCATTTTTCGCTTGGGCGGCTCAGGTGTTGGCACTTTGGGTTCTTTTATTTTAAGATTTTCGCCCTCAATATCAGAAGGATTATTTCCCTCTTCATTCATTTCTTCTTGACTAATATTTTCTTCTATTTCCATCCCGCCAAAAAATTTTGCTATGTTTATTAAGTACTAATTTTGTAATCCTGTTTGTCAGCCCGTTTGCTAATTTTCTAACGGGACAGATCCCTTTAATTGGAAGCTTTGACTATGTATTCTGCGGAGTATCTAAAAACCTCCCATATGAGGTAAATATACCTGAAAATGGCCCTTTTTGCCACCCCTTTTGCGTAAAAATTTAGACAGCTAGACAGCCAGATCACGCTTGTTCCAGACAATCAAACCTATAGCTGTGGCCACAACAATTATTCCAATTAGGACAACTAAGCTCCAGTCGTCAAATGAAGCGGTAGTTAAAATGTCATCGGGCTTGCCGTAGTAATGAAAAATGGAAAAGTACTGCAGACTCTCCCAATCTTCTTGCAATCTGGCAAACAAATCGGCGACATAAGACAGGGCCAAAAAGACCATCCCAAACAACATTGCCCGGCCGCGTTCATTTACCAGTGAGGAAAACATCAGACAGACGGCCAACAGTCCAGTAAAAAACAGAATGGCTACAAAAATAAATAGCCAGTAGCCCTCGACTGGAGCAGTTTCAAATTCCAATAAATTGGCCTGAAGAAGAAATCCGCAAATTGACGCAAAAACCAACACGACGATTCCAATGATCCCGGCAAAGAATTTGGAAAGAAACATCTTTGTGCGGGTTACCGGCTGCGACAAAACCAAAGCCACAGTACCTTGTTCCACTTCACCGGCTAAAACACGGGCCGAAAAACCTATAACGAAGGCGCCCACAATAATCACCCAAAACAAACTCAGGTGTTCCATCGATAGAAAAGATTCAAATTGGAGCCCCCCTTCAAAAAAATTAGACGCTCCAAATGCCTCCAAAAATCCCTCCGGCATCGCCTTAAACATCTCCGTATAAACGCCACTGAGATTATCAACAATCGTATACATTGATGCCAAAAGCATACTATACCCGAATAATGACGCAGCATAAATTGTGATGGTCACCCAATAACTTCTTAAGGTTTGTATAAATATCGGCCAGCTCATTTTGTTAGAAATCCTCTCTGTAATTGTTTATTTGGTATGCTGTGGTTTTATTCATCGGCCCGTCTGATGGATTTTAAATAAGGCAAATTATTTATAGTAAGTCAGGAATATATCTTCAATGTTGGGCTTAGTCACACTTAAATCGGCAATCTGGTATTGGCTTAACCATCTGAGCATGTCCTGGACAGAACCGGTCGTTTGAATACGAACGGTTTTGCCGCTTTGAGCCAAAACGTTTAGGCCTGCCAATGCCTCTGGACTGGGTTTATCTACAAAAGTGATATCAAATATCGCAGCGCCCTTGCGGACAAGCTCATGAATATCTTCCACATCAACAATCCTGCCATCTTTGATAATGATGGCCCTGTCACATACCTTCTGAACCTCTGTTAGATCATGAGACGACAGAAAGACAGTTGTACCGCTCCCTTTTAAGCTCTTTAATACCGCATACAGATTTTCCTTCATGATCGGATCCAGTCCATTGGTTGGTTCATCAAGTATCAAAAGTTTGGGATGATGAACCAATGCCTGCACCAACGCCAACTTTTTCCGATTTCCACTAGAATAGTCCTTAATTCGGCGCTTGGTATCCAACTTAAAAATCTCTAACAGACGAGATAACGAAAGACCATTTTTGTGTTTGTGGAAACTCTTTAACCAACTCAAAAGCTCGCGACCTTTCATATGTGGATACAAAAAATTCTCGCCTGAAATAAAGCCGATTTCGCGATGAATCGCCACTGCATTGTTCTTGCTGTCCATCCCAAAAATCTTAATCTTCCCGCGATCGGCTCGGATAAAGTCCAACATTAAGCGAATGGCAGTGGTCTTGCCTGCGCCGTTAGGGCCTAAAAATCCGAATATCTCGCCCTCATTAACCTCAAAATTAAGATCTTCAACTCCGCGATTTTTTCCATAAAATTTGGTTAGTCCCCGAACTTCAATGACCTTCATTTTGAATTTAAATTATAAGTTAAGAATAATGAGTTACGAATATTTTTCACTTTTGTTGTCCTGAATTAATTTGGGGATCTACTCGCTCCAAGACACCGTCCGATACAAGCGGAGGTTCTGAGATAAATTTATACTAAACTTGCCCGACGTATTTAAAACTACACTACCTTGTTTTGTCAGCCTGCTTCCCAAGCTCACTAAATTTCCGGCGGGATGAGCAATAGAGCAGTATACACACAAACTCGCGGACAAGTCAACACTCCGCTCCTAGAGCAGATTTATTTACACAAATAGTAAATACTATAGTATATACTATAGTATATATTATCCTCCCTTAATTATTCAACCGACAGATCAAAGCAAGTCAAACCGATACCATGATAGAATCGCTGAAAACGGCTGCTTGGTTCGGGAGATGCCAACCTTGAATCGTCTTTATCTTCTGCCGTAAATTCCGTATCGAAAGTAGCACACAATTCATAAGTAGTGCCGGTGAGAACCCTGTATTTGAACCTTTCTTTAGTTACCGGATCAACCATGCCGTCCTCGGCAATGTACACCCGCGGATCTTGAATTAGTTCGTCTAAAGTTTTTGGTAGCCGACCATGACCAACATCTTTGCCCCAACCATAAAAACTTTGGATATTCTCTTGCAAGCTGGATAATCTTTCAACCCGGGTCGCATCCAGGCGCTTGACCCGCCGTACAGCCGGACTGTCGATAATAAAGAAAGTGCCAACTACTGTGGCTGTTACCAAAATAACTACAACCCATTCAAAAATCTTGAATCCAGAACCCAGCCGCCTTTGGTTGCCATCAAAAAACTTCAGATGCCACCACTGATATCCTAATATAGCCGCCGCAATTGATAAGGTAATTGCGGTGTGAATTAAAAATCTGGAGACCAGCGTCCCGCCCAAAAAAGAAATGAACAAAGCGATCAGCTGCCAGATGATTATCAGAATAACCACCACCAATGTAATGTAGATAAGCCAGTGTCTGACTCCTGTATTGTGTCTCATCTTACCGGACCCCAGCATCCGATTTGCCAGCCAGTTTATATACAAAAATATCGGAAAGGCAATGATCACTGCCGCCAGAAATCCAATGATTGCCGAATCGTTCAAAAAATTGCCGAAATCGACCGCATCGGGCAAAAATCGGTTCACCAGCGCCTTAGCCAAAAAGTTAAACCCAACGCTGGAAATTACCAATGTAGCGTAGCTCAGCAGATAAACGAACCCGTCACGAGCCAAATTGTATCGGCTTTCATTCATTGCATCGCAATTATACACCAACCAAAAAGGGTATTCTACCCGCAAACAGAATGTCTTTTATGCTCCTTGTTAAAACTGCCTAAATTTAAGTTAATGTAACTAAAGTGCCCTCAGCATCTGTGCATTCCGGGACCATATCAACAGGAAAATCGTAGCCCTCAATGTCAGCGCAGAGAACATCGCCGCTGCCGTCAAATATCAACTTCCAGCCGCCATCACCATTAAATGCCAGCCAGGTACTGCCACCCGGCTCGCCAGCGAATGCGACGCTGCCGGAGGCAAACACCTTCACTCGTTTTTCCATTACTACTTCAATTTCGTCTATCGGCTTGTTATATTTTTCAGCGAAAAGCGCGGCGATCTGTTCTTCGTCTGTTGCTTCAGCCACCGGTTCCTCCTCCAGCTCACCGCAACTAACCTTTACGTAATATGTTACAGGATCCGCCCCCAGGCCCTCCTCGCCGCCGGTCACACCACTTTCGACAACACAAACCAGAGTGCCTTTGTTATAACCAGTCAGTCCAGCAATTGTACCGGCGGTCATATTGGCCGCATCAACTTCGAATTCTCGGCCTTCCAAAAAATCACCAATCAAATCTTGCTGTTCATTGGTAAGTCCATCCGCTTCTATACCTACACCTGTAATTGTCAGACTGTCCGCCCCTTCAACCATCCAAGTAAATTCAGTATCCTGAGCCGCTGAAAAATCGATCTCAGTGCTCGTCTTCATGTCATTAAGTAAGCTCAACGGCGTTTCTGTCTGTATGTTTTTCCCTCCAGACCAGTAGTAAATTCCTGCCAGGACCACCAAAATAACAATAATTAAAGCAAATCCTCCTCCACGCATATCATTTTCCTTTCAAAATTTTAAAAATATGCTCTGCTAACAGCGTATCATACCACAAACAGAAACCTCTTTTTCCCCTGGCTCCCGAGTATCCTTCGTCTGTTAACCAGCAGACTACGGAATACCAATTCGTTCGCCGTAAATCGTTCCACGGCCCCGATATAATCGGGGCGACGGACGATGGTTCCCGGGCTAGGATTCGAACCTAGATTCCAAGGACCAAAACCTTGTGTCCTGCCATTAGACGACCCGGGAATAACAGATAAATTATACCAGTAATGTTGTCATTCCCGCGAAAGCGGGAATCCAGACAGATTCGTTTTTCTTTTCCCAGATTCTGAAACAAGTTCAGAATGATAGATGGTGGCGGGGGATTTATACATCAATATAACATTAGACCATCTATATCTAAAAATGTCAAAAAAACGGAGAAGTGGCAAAAATTATAAAAAGAAGATTTTAAACTTAAAAAATTGACAAAAGTTTCCTTCACAATTATTGTTTAGATAGTTGTCTAATTATCTAACTAATAAAAAGGTTAATTATGGTCTTCGAAGACATCACTGAAACATTTAAAGCCCTTAGCGATCCGACTCGGCAGGACATTCTTATGCGCCTGCGCAGACGACGAATGACACCCGGAAAGCTGGCAACATATTTTGACATTTCAAAACCATCACTATCACATCATCTGGCAATTTTACACCGTGCAAACCTGATAGACAGCGAAAGAGTCGGCCAGAAAATCTACTATTCTTTCAATGCTACGGTATTTTACGAGATTATGAATAAGTTTATTAATAGTCTTAAAAAATGACATTATGAGAAAAATACGCTCCCAGAGGGCAAAATTCACATTCAGGAGCGAGTGGTTCTCATGGCTTGCAATCATCGCAATTGTGGGCCTCGCTATCTGGAGCTATCCCCTGCTCCCCGACTTGGTGCCCTCACATTGGAACGCTGCAGGTGAAATTGATGGCTACCAGAGCCGACTATTTCACTGCTCAATGTTCCCCGGAATGACGGTCGGACTTTATCTTTTGTTCCTCGTTCTCCCCTTTCTCGAACCGCGCCGGCTGCATTTTGTAAAATCTTGGGGATTTTATTCCATCATCAAGAACTTTATGATGGGCTTTTTTCTGCTGATGTTCGGTATTACTACTTGGGCTGCTTTATCTGAGAAGCCGGTTCCGATTGGAACAATTGTCCCCTTGGCAGTTGGGCTGCTTTTCATTATTATCGGCAATTATATGCCCCAAATAAAATCTAATTTTTTTATGGGAATTCGAACCCCATGGACGCTCTCGTCTGAAACGGTCTGGCAAAAAACTCACCTGTTGGGTGGTTATACTTTTGTCATCGGAGGCATTTTATTTATAGTTGGAACCGTGCTGACCCCTCCATTGAATCTTTATCTGCCGCTTATTGGCGCTCTCGTAGCTGTTTCGCTGCCGGTCGCCTACTCCTATATCGCATTTTTAAGGGAAGAGAGAGAATAATTATTTCTTGGTGATCTTCGATCCTTCTGCAGTGTCTTCAACTGCAAAGCCCTTGTTCAATATATCCCTGCGCAATTTGTCAGCTAATCTAAAATCTTTTTTCTTCCGCGCTATTTCTCTTTTAGCAACCAGCTTTTTCACCTCGGCAGGAATGACTACTGAGTAATTTTTGAGATCCAGTCCTAAAACTTGATCGAAATCGAGCAGCGTGGCTTGTTTATCTGCCAGTGTTTTAGCCGGGGTCCTGACCAGTGACCAGACTACTTCAAAGGCCTTGGACATATTTAAATCGTTGTTTATTGCAGCTAAGAAACTCCGTTTATATTTTTGACACACTCGGCCGCCTTTGGCCCGTACCGAAAACACAGACCGCAATTTTTCCAATGAGCGACTGGCATTTTTCATTGCCGCCGCAGAAAAATTCAGTTTGCGCCGATAGTGGCTTGCCACTACCAAATACCTAAATGCTAATGGATCAAAGCCCTCTGCGATAATATCATCCAGAACTATCGCATTACCTCTGCTCTTAGCCATTTTGGCTCTGTTGACCAGGGTAAAGGCCCCATGTATCCAAAATTTAGCCAACGGTTTTCCATAGGCAGCCTGACTTTGGGCAATTTCATTATTGTGATGGATCGCAATATGATCCTCGCCGCCGGCATGAATATCAAATGGCTGTCCCAACTCAGCGGCAGATATGGCAGAACATTCCACATGCCAACCCGGATAGCCGACTCCCCAGGGACTTGGCCACTCCTGCTGTCGTTTTTCCCCTACGCGTGAAAATTTCCACAAGGCAAAATCAGTTTCCCGCTTTTTGCCTCTGCTGTGCTTCACCCGGGCCTTGCCCGCGCCCGCGCCGCCCAACACGCCATATTCTTTAAATTTATCTGTATCAAAATAAATGCCGTCGTTAGTTTTATACGTATATCCTTTTTTTTCCAGCCGTTTGATCAACTCTATTTGCTCCTTGATGTATTTGCTCGCCCAAGCAAATTTTTGGGGCAATTCAATATTTAATCTTTTCAAATCCTTAACAAAAAGATCGGCAAAATGCTGAGTAATTTCCGATGCGGTTTTCCCAGCCTCTTTTGCAGCTTGCTCTACCTTGTCCTGACCGGTATCAGCATCTGAAGTCAAATGACCGACGTCAGTGATATTCATAATGTGGTTAACTTTATAACCGTTGAATTCGAGCGTTCTGCGCAAAATATCTTCAAATATATAAATGCTCAAATTGCCAATGTGAGCTGCCCGATAAACTGTCGGACCGCAAGCATATAAACCCACCACCTTGTCTTTGAGCGGCTTGAATGGCTGTTTTTTTTTGGTGAGCGTATTATATAGCTTGATCATCATTATCCATATTTAAATCGAGGATCCTTTTTAATGATGACATGCTGATCCGTCACCAAAGCCCCAACTAGCACCAGTAGACCTCCGGCGATGTTGTGCCATGTCATCGCCTCGTTCAAAAATATTACCGATAGAATTGCCACTTGGATAATCATCGTATTGGAAAGAATTGACACCTCCAATACTCTCAGTTTATCCAGTATCTGTGCCCATAACAGCCCAGAGAAGGCAAATATCAATCCAACCACTACCACCAGCGCAACAACCGGCCAAGTCCAAATTTTAGCTGGTACGCCATCCACAAGCAGCCCTAATGGCACTAAAATTATTGTTCCGACAATGTTGCCAACCAGATTGGTTAATAAAGCAATGTCCTCTGGCCGACGAGCCAGTAAACGAACAATCACATTGTTAAAAGCGAAAGCCATTTCAGCCACCAACAGCAATAAAATTCCAAACAGCGAACCGGCAATAATATCGTTCGACAAAAACACATAGGTGCCTGCCAAAACCAGCAAAATACCCCCGTACTGCCATAGCTTTGGCCTTTCCTTTAACACCAGTGCCGCGATAATCACGGCAAATACCGTAACAGAAGCAGCAATTAAACCGGCTGTGGCACCGGTGACATATTGCAAACCGATGATGCTAAATATCTTGGCACCGGCAAACGCCACCAAACCTCCCAATATCATCAAATATATTTCCTCTTTGGTAGGGGTAATTCGTTTGGCCTTGTCTTTGAAAAGATAATAAACTCCAATTCCCAATAACGCTACTACTTGAATAGCGGCAGCAAAAATATACGGCGGGATTATCTCCAAACCCATTTTCATAATAATTTTTGAGGCCGACCAGACAAAAACTACAAATAGTCCTTGGAATAAAAATACAAATCTTTGATCACCCATAGTTGAAATCCAAAATTATAGTTTTATTTTTCTCCCGATTCATAACTTATTATTTTGACATCATTAATCCTCTGCCCTCCAGTGCCCGACTTAAGGTCAGCTCATCGGCGTATTCTAAATCTCCGCCAACTGGCAAACCCCGGGCAATCCGGGTGACTTTTATGTCAAAGGGTTTTAGCACTTTCATTAAATACGCAGCAGTAGCTTCGCCCTCAACATTAACATTGGTTGCCAGGATCAGTTCTTTGATCTCCTTATTTGTTTCCAGCCGTCTCAATAAACTTTTGATATTTAAATCTTTCGGACCGATACCATCCAAAGGAGCTATCCTGCCGCCCAGCACGTGATATTTGCCTCTGTAACCTGCCCGCTCCAGCGCTATGACATCCAGTGGCTCCTCTACCACGCAAACCAAGCTGTCATCCCGGCTTTTATCGGCGCAGACAGCACAAGGGTCCTTGTCGGCAATGTTGTGGCACTGACTGCAATAGACCAAATCTTCCCGCAAATTCTGGAAAGCTTCTCCCAGTTCCTCGATATCAGTGTTCTGGTTCCTGACCAAATAAAAAGCCAGCCGCGACGCGGTTTTAGGACCAATGCCCGGCAGCTGGTTTAATTGATCGATTAACCGCTGGATTGATTTGGGTATGGTTTGTGTCATAAGTTTGAATTATGGATAAAGGATTGTAAATTGTTTTTGTTTTTATACCCTGACTCGCAATTTTTAATTCTGACTTTAAAGTCCTGTTATTCCCAAATCCCCCGCCACCGATTTCATCTTACTGGCTGCGGCTTGCTGGGATTTGGCTATTGCTGCAGTAGTGGCTTGTTTCAAAAAGCGCTGTAAGCTTTCTTTTTCATCTAAATTCATCAGCTCATCAGCTATTTTAACACTCTGAACTTTCTGCTCACCATTAACTACTACCTTCACTTTGCCACCCAGCTCAACACCTTCAAATTCCATCTTCTTCAGCTCGTTTTGGATCTGTTTTGCTTTCCAAATCATTTTAGCTTTATCAAACATAATGCCTCCTTTTATTCGACTGCCAAGTCCGACAATACTATATTATTGATTATTACGTCTCTGGTCGGGCGGCTCTTTTCACCCGTACCGTTGTCCTCCACCGGAGTATCAGCAATTTTATCCAGTGTATCAAACCCGTCTATCAGTTTACCGAAAATTACATAATTTTTCGGCATTTCAGTATCTTTGTGCACAATGAAAAATTGGCTGCCGTTAGTGTTAGGCCCGGAATTAGCCATGGCCAATGTACCCCGGACATACTCTCCAATTATTTTTTCATCATCAAACTGATAGCCCGGTCCGCCCATACCGTCGTCACTGGGATCATCGTTTTTGGAGTTAGGATCACCGGATTGAATCATAAAATCTTTTATAATGCGGTGAAACTTCATGCCGTTAAAATAGTTTTTCTGCGCTAATAGCACAAAATTAGCGGCAGTTTTGGGAGTGTTATCGGTGTCCAGCTCAAAAGTCATGTTCCCTTCACTGGTTTCCATTACCAGCGTTTTGTAAGTATTTAATTCTGATCGCTTAATACTGCCAAAGGGGCCTGTAACACTGCCAAAAAACAAGTTGTACGCATATGTTCCACCCCAGATCATTAGCCCCAAAACAACTAAACCGGCGGCGCCTATACCAACTTTGCCAAGGACTTGGCGAGTTTTGGCAGAGTTTTGACGGCGTCGCTCCCGCATTTCGCTATAAATTCTCTGCTTGGCTTCTAATTTTTGTAATTTTCTTTCCCTTGATCTCCTAGACATAAATCTTGTTGTTACGAAATAAATTTCACCTCGTAGTCTAACATCCCCGCCAGCTCATGTCTCAATTATACCCTACCTCAAACAAGCAGGCCTAAATCACATAAAACTTGGAATACTATTTTATCCGGAATTATCTTTAACAAAACAAAATGGAAGAGCCCCGCAATTTTATGTCAGATGTCCATTTTACAAAAATAGCAACCAAAAAGCACCCCAAAGGGTCGGTAGTGTTCTTATAACAAATATCAGTCGGCAGACAAATTAAATAACTTCCGTCAGAGCAATAATCATCGGGCCAAATATATTGATCAGGACAATGGAAACCAGAATGACTGCCAACTGTCTCCAAAATGAATTTGTGAAATCTTCCTGACGCTTGGCCTCGGCCTTGAAAGCTTTGACAAATTCTTTATTTAACACCTGCATCTATCCTCCTGCTGGAGAAAATATAGCACCCATAAACCTCTGCCACAGATTTTGTGGTTCATCGTAAGCCCTTACTCCTGGAGGTGCGCTGCTCACCACTGTGTCTATTATGCCCAAGGCTGTCAGGGTTTGTAAAGCAGATTCAGTGCTGGTGGAGGGAATGGGAGGCAAATCTACGACCGGGAAAGCTGCAAATTCTAAAGCCACTTTGTTTATTTCATCCAAATCCTTATCAATCACCAGCTGTTCGCTCTCAACCTCCCTGATGTATTTATCCACATTTATAAAACCTTCAATTGACTCCTCCACCCGCTCGGAATCTGTTGCTTTTGGTAATTCACCAAAAATTTCTTCCGTGTCTTCGTCTTTATCCTCTTCTCTTTCTTCCGCGGCTTTTGCAACAGTAATGTTGATTGTAGTGGTTCGAACCACTGCTTCCGGATCATCAACTCCAGCAGCCCGAATTGTTACTCCGTAAACTGTCGGAGCCAGCGAAGCTGTTGTTGTGATTGTGAGTGTACTGCTACCCGGCGGATCTTCCATTCTTGAAGGGACAAACTCTGCTGTCATGCCAGCTGGCAGATTTAAAACACTAAAATCAATGGCATAGATATACTCTTTGTCTGGCGTTACCCCGACCGAAAACTCCGTGGAATTACCAGCCAGAACCGAAGCATGGTTAGGACTGACAGCCAAATCAAAACTTGGAGGAATAATTGGCTCATCAGCTTCATAAACAGCCAATCCCGCGATGCCCCAATTTGTGCCATCCGGTGAAGAAAAATCCAAAGTCAGCGGGTCCTCATCCTCGCCAACTTCATAAACCACGTCTTTGGTCACCCACTCCCCCGCCTCGCTCACCAAGGAAGTTGTCATTTGAGGACTGAATACAATTCCAGTTGAAAAGTCTACATCGGAACTGCCGACTGTAAACCTGAAAGTATATTTTTTGGCAGCCAGACCAGATATTTTGAATGTATTACTCGTGGCGCCGGAGTTACTATCCTTCTTCAACTTGTCTGAAACATCTTGGTCGCTATATTCTAAGATGTTCGCATTTGTCCAGCCATAAACAATGTCCCCGGGCCCCTGTTCTGGATACAGATCCAGCGAGCCCATTACCGGGGTGCCGCCGCTGACAATATCATCAATAGCTGATCCCTGAAAATCAAATTTTACTATTGGCGTACTGGCTGCGAAGCCAAAACCTATGATCAGAGCCAAAGCCACAGAGCCGGCAATTGTTGTCGTTAGATCCCACTCCAAAAACCGAAGCCAAAAATGACGTTTTTTATTGTCCACGCCTTCTATTATACCCGACAAACGCAATATTATTATGCTGCCACCTCTTCTTTGGACACCACGGGACCAGCTGCCTCGCGCTTGCGCTCTAGATTCCTAAATAACATCCGCTGGCTGTCAAAATACAGCTCCACTTGCCCCACGGGGCCATTCCGGTGTTTAGAGATCAAAATATCAGCAATGTTCTTCCGTTCGGTTTGGGGATTATAGTAGTCCTCGCGGTAAATAAACATCACTACATCGGCGTCTTGTTCAATGGAGCCGCTCTCGCGCAAATCAGAAAGTTGAGGAACTTTTTTAGGACGTTGTTCCACTTGGCGGCTGAGTTGCGACACGGCTATTACCGGAATTTCCAACTCTTTGGCCAGGGCTTTCAGGGAACGGGAGATTTCGGACATCTCCTGAACCCGGTTGTCGCTGCTTCGGCCGGTTGAACCTTCCATCAGCTGGATATGGTCAATGATCAGCAAGTCCAAGCCCTTCTCCGCTTTTAGACGACGCGCTCTGGTTCGAATTTCCATTACGTTAATAAGGGCCGTATCGTCAATATAGATCGGTGCTTCTGATAATTTGCCCATGGCCTCGGACAGATAATCAAAATCACCTTTGCCCAAATTTCCTGTTCTGAGTTTCCAGGCATCGATGCCAGACTGCATTGCCAATAGCCGATCCACCACCTGATCTTTAGACATTTCCAAGCTGAACATTCCAATTTTATAATGCCCGTCACGGGCAGCATTGAGCGCAATATTTAATACTAACGAGGTTTTTCCCATACTTGGTCTGGCCGCAACAATAATCAAATCGGCCTTCTGTAAACCAGCCAACCGATTATCCAAATCCTTAAACCCCGTGGGGACACCCCTCAGTTGCCCACGATTTTCGTGCAGGCTGTCAATTCGCTCGAACGCTTCGCTTAAAGCCTCCTTTACCGGAATAAACGAAGCTCTTTGGTGCCGACGAGAAACGCTAAACAGGCTTTGCTCCGCTTTATCCAAAATTTCATCCAATTTGGCATCACGCGCCAGAGCCAGCTCACCGATGCTGTTAGCAGCTGTCATCAAGCGTCTAAGAGTTGCCTTATTCGCGACTATTTCGGCATATTCAACCGCATTGGCGCTACTCACGGAACTGGTGGTTAAGGCTGCCAGCTTACTGGCGCCACCAACCTCGTCTAGTTTACCTTTATTTTCCAAGACATCGGTCACAGTGACGATATCAACTGGCCGGTGCTCATTATAGAGTTCGCGGATAACATCGCAGATTAAACCATGGTGCTCATCATAGAAATCCTCCCCGCAGACAATATCCACCACTTTTTCAATAACTGTTTTATCCAAAAGCATCGCGCCCAGCAGCGATTTTTCTGCGTCCAGATTTTGAGGAGGAGTTATGTCAACCATACAAAACACTCTGTGATTTAATTTCCAATTTCCAATTCACAATTTCCAAATAATATAATGGTTCAACATCTAAATCTTGAAGTTTGCTCATTTATGCTTTGCCAAATACTTGGACGATTCTGTCAACAGCCGTCGCCTCTGCCTTGCTTTCGACTGATGCATCTACCAGACATTCTATCGTACAATTTTTGTCAAATGAAGACAGGACTTTTTCTAGCAACTTAATATTATTTGGCCGTTCAGCAGCATCTTTGTAGAACTCTTTCGAGAATTTAATTTTTATTAGATTGCCGGCAACTTCAATTTTTGTCTTGGCCAAGACAGCCCCGAGTGTGGGATTCGACTGGCAAATCCTCTCAACTACTTTGGCCCAATCCCCGGCCTGAAATTTAGACACGGCTGAGGCTCCTGACGCCGAGGTGGGTTTAGCGCCAACTGACTGCCGGGACCCGGTTTTTGTTCCCCGGTCAGATTTCTCATCTTTATTTTTTTCACCCAGCTCTCGAACTGCCCGAATAACTAATATTTCCAACGGAACCTGAGGAATACTGGCCCGCTTGATAACTGCGGCTGAATCCATCAGCTCTCTGAGCCACCATGAAATCTGATCTACTGTTAAGTTAGCTGCCAAGTTGCTAAGTTTTTCAAGCTGCTCATCGCCAATTCCCAGAGTATCCTGGTTATTTAGTTTAGTGGCCAACAATTGACGGGTCAGCGATATCCAGGCCTGAGTCAACTGGGCGAGATCATAGCCGTCATAATATATTTTATTGATTAGTTGAATAGCTGCCTTGGCTTTGCCGGCAACGACCAATTCTGCCAGTTCGAGAACAGTCCGCCAATCTACAAACCCCAGCCAGGAGGCTAATTTTTCTCTGGTAATGTCATCCCCCATGTTGGCAACTTGCTCCAACAAACTCAAACCATCGCGCCCACTGCCCCCGGCCTGCTCGGCCAGAAACGTAATGGCCGGTTCATCAATTTTCACATTTTCCTGCTTGGCAATTTTACTGAGCCAAGTTGCGATATCTTTGGTTGTTAAATACTTAAAATCGTATCTCTGGCACCGCGAGATGATCGTGGCTGGAACTCGGTGGAGTTCAGTAGTGGCCAACACGAATATCACATGGGAAGGGGGCTCCTCTAAGGTTTTTAACAGGGCGTTAAAGGCGCCTTTTGAAAGCATATGAACCTCGTCTATGACATAAACCTTATACTTGCAAATTGCCGGTGCCAAATTCAGCTTGTCAATAAGTTCACGAATGTTATCTACCCCAGTGTGCGAGGCCGCGTCAATTTCAATGAGGTCTATCATCTGCCCCTTGGCTTGGCTTAAGCAATTTTGACACTTGCCGCACGGTTCCCCTTGATTTGGTTCTAAGCAATTTACTGCCCGCGCCAAAATCCTGGCCAATGATGTTTTGCCTGTGCCTCTCGGCCCAGCAAACAAATATGCATGAGCAACTTTGCCCAACTTAATCTGATTAAGCAAAGTTGTCTTAATCTGCGCCTGTCCCACCACTTCCCCAAAAGTTTGGGGCCGATATTTTCTATACCAAGCCTGCTGCATATCCTATAATCCCCTTTTTACCTCCCCATTTAAACTACCACTTATAATACCACACCCAAAAAAATCCCAAGTTCTCGCACTAATAGTATATAGCATAGTATATATTATGCTATATACTATAATATATACTATAGTATATATTATTAAGGTAACTCTTCGATAAACTCAGGGTAAATAGTCCTACGGTCTACTTATAAAACACTTTCTTCCCTATCCGAAGATCGACATATTCCCGCGGCGGGTTGTCTTCCATTTCCCTCAATACCCGAACCAAATTGTTCAATTGGTCCTCATACGATTTAGTCGTGTCCAGAATTATGGTCCAACCATCCGATGTTTTCATCTCCACCTCAAAAGTCGTTTCCGGAACCATTATCCGCTCTATGCTAATATTGGTTTTGCGCGGCAAATTAGCGGCAAAGCTGGTTACAAATTCAATAAATTCGGGGGTGACTATCCTCTGATTCAGGCTCACCGGCAGATTTTTTAGATCTTCAACCACAAGTAGAGGATTGCCCGGCTCAGCTGTATCGTAAACCACGCCGAAACGGTTCACCACAAACCTTTCACCCGAAGTCTGCCAGATAATCGAAGATTGATATTCAACAACAGTAATGGTCAGAGTATCCGAAATCAAGTCCTTGTTGAACTTAACCTCCTTAATTTGAGGAATATCCGTTAATTTTTTCTTGGCCCAATTCTGAGAAAAAGTTAGAGCATGAACTTTTGTAAATCCATCGGGAAACAACAAATTAGTAATTTCTTCCTGGCTAGACAGGTGAGCTCCAACAATTTTGAGATTATCCAGTACAAAAAAGTTAGTATTAAAAATCAGATAGCCTACAAATATTAAACCCAAAACGACTAAAACTTTGTAAACCGTCTGCAAATACGGCCGCTTGGCTGTCCTTAAATGCACTCTTGTTAATTGTAAAGCCGCCCGCTTGATAACATCTCGCTGCCGCTGGCGATTGGGTTGCACCGCCCGCCTTGGCGGGCGAACTACCTTTTTGGATTTTGACCGGTTCAGCCAGTCTATTAATATCCCCATAAAAAATAAATTTATCTTCGGTTTGGAGGCGATTAAGAAGTCGTTGGGCTATTCATTTCATCAAACAGCTCTTTCCCGAACACATTTGCCTGGCCGGCTCCCAGTGTTACCACCACATCCCCGGGTTTAATTTCAGTCAACATCAGCTCCTTTATCTTTTCAAAATCACCCACAAATCTGGCGTTGCTGGATACTTTGTTTATTTCGTCAACCAAATCCTGAGCGCTAATTGACTCTCTATCTTTCTTACTATCGCGGACCGCATAAATTGGCGCCACTACTACCAGATCAGCGTCCTTAAAACTTTGGGCAAAACTATTGAGTAAAAGACGAGTTCTGCAAAATTGGTGGGGATGGAAAACGACTAACAGCCGCCGACCTTTAAAATACTGCTTCATGCCCTCCAGCGTAGCCGAAATTTCCGTGGGATGATGTGCATAATCATCAATAAACGAAACCCCGTTTGTTTCACCGAGCAACTCAAACCTCCGTTCAACTCCCCTGAATTTGTGCAAACCCTTAATGATGGTCTTGTCATCCACTCCCAGCTCCTTGGCAGTCGCCCACGCCAAGACCGCATCCGACACATGGTGCCGACCCGGCACATGCAAATGCATCCGCTCGCCGCTTATGCAGAAATACAGTCGACCATCCTCAAATTTCAAATCTGTCGCTCGTATGTCATTACTATCCCCCACTCCAGCCCAAACGATTTTTCTACCAATGCCACAGAGGGCATCACGCACGTTAGTATCGTCACCGTTGGCAACAATCAAGCCAGCTTTGTGAGGAACTAACTTGGCAAACTGAGTAAAGGCCGATTTGATATCCTCGATGTCCTTATAGTAATCCAAATGATCAGCCTCGATATTGGTAATAACGGCAATTTTGGGCTTCAGGTCCAAAAAAGACCTTCCATATTCACAGCCCTCGACCACCATAATATCACCCTGTCCGATTGTTAAATTGGCAGACAACTTTTTAACCTCGGCACCGATTAACACTGTGGGGTCCAGCTTGGCCTCAGTCAGAATAAGATCCAGCATTTTGGTGGTGGTGGTTTTGCCGTGGGTGCCGGAGACAGCCACCCCAATCTTATTTCGCATTATTTCCCCCACCAGCTCCAACCGGCGCAAAATCGGTAAATTCCTCTTTTTGGCCTCCATGATCTCAGGATTGGTGCTGGGAATTGCCACAGAATAGATAACCTCATCTACCGTCTCATCAATATTGTCTGCTCTGTGCCCGACCGTAACTTGAATACCCATTTTTTCCATCTCAGGCCTAGAACCAAAGTCCTGCATATCTGAGCCAGAAACCCGATGCCCCCGACTTAACAACAAGCGAGCCAGACCCTGCATGCCGACTCCCCCGATTCCCACTAAAAAATAGTGTTTGTGATTCATAGCTACAAGAATTATTTACTCTAGTTCCGCCACTACAACATACCGCCATATGGCCATACCTAGAGGGTATGATGTCTGCAAAGTTAAGATCTTTCTGTTACCATTGCCCTGTTCTAATACTTCCAGCTGAGTCGGCTTAACTATTTTTTTGTCGAATATCCTATACGTAAACAGCCGCCCTCTCTGGTCGGTAATACTGATCTCATCGCCTTCACGCAGCTGTGAGAGCAAGGCAAACACGGTTTTATATTTGCCGGGACGAGTGGGAAAGTTAGACGAATGGCCGAAGAAATAGGCGTTGCCCCACTCTCCCGGATTAGCCGTTCCCAAATAGTGCACCACCCCGTTCTCCAGGGCTTTCTGCAGCAGCGGCTCTTTGACGGTGTCTGCATATACCAGTGGTGCTTGCACGCCAATTTTTTTTATCACTATTTGATTGGGAATACCGGCAATATCATCTACTTCAAATTCCTTA
The DNA here is from genome assembly GCA_003647645.1 of candidate division Kazan bacterium. GTDB lineage: Bacteria > Patescibacteriota > Kazan-3B-28 > Kazan-3B-28 > Kazan-3B-28 > B79-G16. The sequence goes on from QMNG01000005.1 coordinate 43,567, forward strand.
TTCATTATATCGTGCTGCCACCAATAGTTGATCTGCCGAGCAAAAAAACCTCCATTAGTTAACACCAAAATAATCAGAATCCATACAATCCCCCACACCAGCCATCTCAATTTCCACACAATACGCTCATCCATTCTTTTGCCTTTGTTGTTCTTAAATTCGGCTTGAAATCTGTTATATTTATCCCACCAATTATTTTATTTTTTCCTCCGAGGCCTCAAAATCTCTTACAATCAGAAATAGGCACAAAACGACAGCCGTTAAAAATTATTTGGCCGTTTTGATAATTAAATCCGCTAAGCGTTCATCGGCCGACCTGTTCATTCTACCAAGTTCCAAGATATTGTCAGAGAGCTTCGCCTGGAAAGTCTTATCTTCTATAACCTGTTCTATGGCTGCCCTGAGGGTATCTGGTGACAAATCTTTTTGGTCTATGGTAATAGCCGCATTCCGCGAGCTCAGAAACATGGCGTTGTGATGCTGATGATTATTAGCCGAACCTGGCAGCGGAATTAAGATGACCGGCTTACCCAGCGCCTGGAATTCAAATATAGATGAACCTGCCCGGGCAACTATAAGATCAGCTGCTTTCATTGCCTTTCTGTATCCGTCAACCTCAAACCCCATCACCATATAATTTCTGCCTAAACTACCCGGCAGTCCTTTTTTGACATCTTGAGCTTGACTGTAATTCGATTTTCCGGCCTGGTGAATCACATTGTATTTAGCCAACAGTTCGGGCAGAGTTTGCCATAGGACCTTGCTAATCGTCAGTGCCCCTTGCGATCCTCCAGCCACCAACACGATTGGTCTATTGTTGACAAAAAATTTCTTTTTGGGCGCTTCAACTATTCCTTTGGCAATTGGCAGTCCTGTATAGACGAATTTGTTTTTATATTTGACCAGCTTGGGTTGAGTTTTTATATAGTTTGCCACTGGGAATGACACTGCCACCCATTTGGCGCTGGCCACTGCCAGCCGGTTGGTCAGGCCCAAGCGGCTGTCCGATTCGTGTATCACCACAGGAATCCTCAGTCTCTTGGCCGCCATCACCACCGGCAAGGCAACATAGCCACCTTTGGCAAACACTACATTCGGTTTAAATTCCTGCAGAATATTCTGCGCTTCACCGATGCCTTTGAGAAAATTGATGGAGTCCACCAAATTTTGCAGTGAAAAATATCGCCTGAGTTTACCCGTGCTAATTGCTCTAAATTGAAGCCCGGCCGCCTCCACCAGCTCTCTATCCTGAGGCTTGTGGGAGCCGACATAAAGCAACTCAATATCTTTGTCCTTATTTTGAAGAGCGGCGGCGACTGCCAGAGTTGACAAGATGTGACCACCAGTCCCACCACCCGCTAAGAGGATTCTCATCTTTAGATGTTTTAACAGTTTGCTTGGAAATATTCAAGAGCACACCGCAAGCCATCAGCATAATTACCAGTGAGCTGCCTCCCAAACTCACAAACGGCAGCGGCATGCCGGTCAGCGGGAAAAGACCTATAGTTGCTCCAATATTAATCAGAGCCTGATAGCCGATCCAGACAGTTAAACCTAGGGCCATTATCCGGCCGAACATATCCGGAGCCCGTCTAGCTATTTCTAATCCCCGCCAGACAATAATTGCAAACGGCAATAGCACAAAAAAGACGGCACCAATCAGGCCCAGTTCTTCACCGATAATCGCAAAAATCGAGTCAGAAGCCGCCTCTGGCAAAAAATTGAATTTTTGCCGGCTATGCCCGTAACCAAGACCAAATAGTCCTCCAGAGCCGATCGCCAATAGTGCTTGATTAACATGATAACCGGCTCCCAGGGGATCAGCCCCGGGATTCAAAAAAATCAGTATCCTACGTACACGATATGGCGCTGAGTACACCAAAAATGTAATCAGGGCGGCTCCAGCTGTAAATAGAGTCCCCAGTTGCCCCCAAGTCGCCCCAGCGGCCATATACATAGTGCCGGCAATTAGCGCAATTAAAACTGCCGTGCCAAAATCCGGCTCTTGAATCACTAGTAGCGCAACAACGCCAACGATCATTATAAAAGGCAAAAAAGTACTGTAAAAGTCCGCAACTCGCCGGCCTTTTTTCTCAAACCAATATGCCAAATAAACAATCAAAGCAAATTTCATAATCTCACTGGCTTGCAACGTACCCATGTCCCCCAAGCCAATCCACCGCCGAGCGCCACCGGCCTCGACACCCAATCCGGGAACCAGCACAGCTCCTAACAATATCAAGCCCACCACCAGAGCAATCGTTGCAAATCGTTTCCAAACGTGGTAGTCAACTTTCTGCAAAATCCACCACAAAATCAGACCAACAATAGCGAACCCGCCCTGCCGGAACAGATAAAAATTATTAGTGCCAGCCACTTCATACGACTGCACCACCGAAGCCGATGCCACCATAATCAACCCAAAGATTACCAACAAAAATGTGGTGACTGCCAAATAATAATCTTGTCTATGGTATGCTCTCATCCCCCTATAAAGATTTTACTATATCTTTAAACTCTTTCCCCCGTTTATAAGCGTTCTTAAACATATCAAAGCTCGCGCAAGCTGGTGATAGAATTACCACTCCCCCATTCGTCCTTACTTGATTGTAAGCTTCCTTAATTGCCGACTTGAATGTAGAAAACTTTTTGGTGGCCACATCCGGAGCATGTCGCTTAAATATCCGCTCAAATTTACTAGCCGACTTTCCGATCAATGCTACAAATTTAACTCCATGCTTGGCCATATCTTTAGCCATTTTAACAATATCTCCTCCTTTATAAACTCCACCGACTATCATTGCTGTATCGCGATAAGCGAACGCTTGGGCCGCCGCCGCGGCCGCTTCCGGTGTAGTGCCCAAAGAATCGTTGATAAAAATCACATCGCCAATTTCTCTCGCTAACTCCAGACGGTGTTCCAAGGGTTTAAAGGCAGTTAATTTTCTGGCAATTTGTTTTAGGGACACTCCCGATAAAACTGCCACCGCAATTGCCGACAAAACATTCTGCAAATTGTGTTTGCCTTTAAGCGTAATGTCAGAAACTTTCGTCACCACCTGCCGCTTACCGCTGTCCAAGGTTCGATAAACAATATCACCCTTGGCTATATAAAGTCCGCGCTTTAGGACCTTATTGAGCGAATATATAAATACTTTACCTTTGGCATCTTTTAGTGATTTTCTGGAACCCGCAAAGTCCCTGGAGACAATGAGCCAATCCTGCCCGCGCTGATGTTTAATTATATTCTTCTTAGCTGCCAGATAACTGGAAAAATTTTTATGCCGATCCAGATGTTCTGGCACCACGTTCAACCACACCGCGATCTGCGGACTTTTATGTAAATCTTCCAATTGAAAGCTCGAAAGCTCCAAAACAACTGTATCTTTGCGCTGCAATCTGCCAATTAGCGCCAATGGCGGCTTGCCAATATTGCCCGCTAGAAACACCCGACTTCGCCCGCCTTTGAGCAGATGATAAATAAGCGATGCTGTAGTTGATTTGCCTTTGGTTCCAGTCACGGCGACAATCTTGGCCGGACATAGGTCGAAAAATAATTTTATGGCACTGCTAATTTTGACCCCTGCCCGCTTGGCCTTCTTAATTTCCGGCAATTGTAATGGCACTCCGGGACTTCGAAAAATAATTTCAAAAATTTCCAGACCATCCAAGTGCATATCCCCTAATTTAAATTTGGCGCCAAATTTTTTGGCCTGTTTGTAATTATTGCCCAACTGAGCGGCTGTATTTTGATCCAGTACTGTCACACTGGCTCCCTGTCTACACAGAAAACGGACTAAATCCAACCCCTCTTTGCCAAGTCCAAGCACCGCAACTCGCCTACCTTTAAGCTCACTATTTGTCATGTTGTTATTATACACTTAATATCTAAGAAAATTCGAAAAACTGCTCTAGAAGCGAATAATCTTGACAAAATTGCGAAAATTTACTAGTCTGGGAGTATCTTTGTACCGGAGGTGACGCGGAATGCGCATCGTCACATTCCCCCGCCCTGATTGCGACGATAAAGGGATCTTTCTCGGCAAGGGGCAGATAAAAATCATCGTCGATGAAGACGATACAAACGCTGCGATTAGAACAGCATTCCACCAACTCCTTTCCAAGCACAACGGCATCAAGGGAAAAACCATAGAGGTTGTTCCCTCTGGTGCCGACAAATTCTATGTCGGCATCTACGCCGTATCTTGGAGAAGGGACTACTTAGGCTACCATGCGGAGACCTATTGGGTCCTAAGCCAAGCCAAGAGCTTAAAACAGGCTCAGTACTGGATTGCTAGCCGGGGGGGCAGCAGAAGTCCATTAGGTCACTGGCCCAAGTGGGTCAGAAAGGTAACCACGAAAAAGGGCGGCTCATAGAGCCGCCCCATTTTTTTATTACTTCCAACTATAACATTGGCTATGGCTCGAGAACCGCTTCCCTCTGCCCGTTAATGGTCATCTTCACAAACGAAATTGAACGAAACTGCCTCAATGTCTGCTCCACTTGTTCTCTGATCGCTGTTACCAAAGTGGCGCCGCCCACCTGAAAATCAAAGGCCTCGTTAAAATCCACTGTGGCTACACCGTTTTGGACATTTACGCTGTGAACAACCGTACCCTCAGGAATAGCTGTCAGCAAGCCCCGCTTTTCTTCGCTGGCCGTCGGCCCTTCCAGCAGTTTCTCCACTGCCCTTAAGGCCAGTTTGGCTTCGTCATCAGACGCCTCAACCTTCCGCTTTACCCCTACCTGTACAACCTCAGTCGGCTTATTTTCATTGAAAAATACCAGTACCTCCTGCGTATTCGTTGGCTGATTGAAACTATCTGAATTGTTCACGTACTGATAAGCCACTAATGCCATCACCCCCAAAACAATGATCCAGATTATATATTTCATCTTTTACCTCCAAATTAAATAAAAACTAGTAAATTCCTTTTTTGATCATCATCCGAATATCTATCCAAATTGCACCAATGCCGATGACAAAGAGAATTAACTTGATAATCCAGCCAACAAACGGCAACAGTCCCATAATAATATAAATCGTCGCACCGGCAACTAGAGCTCCAAATTGTCTGCTCCTGTCCTTTTCTGTGTATTTAATAATATAGCTGCCGAGCGTAAGAGAGATCGGCACACTGGCCAAAAACATAATAATCAAAAAGCCCAACATCACTACTATTGAAACCGGAATGCCAAAACCAGTAAGAGCAATAAGTAAAGCCAGCAACGGAATTGCAACTGCAAATAATATGCCCTGCCACAGTGCAGCCCCATAATTTCTTTTGATCGTATTGGCCACCCGGGGCAAATACTTTGGTAACAGTAAAATTAGCAATCCACCCAGCAGGAAAATTCCAACCAGTGACCACAGAGCTCCGCTCCATACCGCCACAGGGACCACAATTGCGGCTGCCGACCATGGAGATGAAGTGTTGGCGACAACCCATTTATGATATTCCACTTCTTTGGCAACATCATCAAAAACTGTGCTTTCGTACTGAGCCCAATAATCTAATTTACCGTCAATTTTGGCACCATCAGCAAAGGAAAGTTTACCATCACTATAGCGTAAGTCGGCATCACCTCCGATCGTTCCGCGAATCCTGCCTTCGTTGAAACCGGCCCGGACATTGCCGAGTACATTCCCATATAGATTAAAACTGCCGGTGCCGACCAACAGATCGCCGCGAATAACCGATGTATCAGCTATCGTTATGGTCCCGGCGGCAACTAAGACATCATCACCAACATTCCCGTGAAGAGTCACTGAACCACCGCCGATTCTAACATCATCACCCACGGACCCACGGACCGATATCTGCCCCCCCACAATAAAAAGATCTCCTGTCACATCAGCATTAATCTCTACTGTTCCGCCAGCAACGAACAGATCGCCCAATATTTTGCTGTCAATTACAACCTCACCGCCGGCCACATAAGCATCATCACCGATCGGGTTTATGATAGTTAGCAACCCACCATCGTCAGCTCCCATAAAATTGGGAGAAGCAAGAACTGGAGTTGACGCTAAAACCACTAATAACACAACTAGCAACCCCAAAAAAATTTTTCTCAACATATACAAAAAATACCAATATATCTAAAGTGTATCACTAAAAACAAATACCCAGTTCCCATCTGTACCTACGCACAGAAGCAGAACTGGGTATTATAAGGAACTGATGCCATTATTGTAGCTCCTCACTGCTATTGGCATTGTGCTCAGTGTCACTCCGTAGCAATGGTAATAGATCATCATCCGGATGAGGAACAAATACAAAGGTGTTGTGGTAGATCGCTGACAGAAAGCCCGTCGCTGTGGCAACACATACCAACCATTGCCCGAATGTTAGTAAGCCAAGTTGCGGCCCCAATGTATGAATGATCACACCAGATATTAGTGCCACCATCCAGAGACCCCAAGCCCATGGGCTCCAGCGATGGAAGAGATTAACTGCCCGCTGGGATTGCGCTCTTAAGGACAACCATGCCCACAGAGCATGCAAACCCATAATCACCAGAGCAGTCAAGCCGAGCAATGAATGTAGATTAATGTCCAAATTGAGTTGTAATCTGGCCATCAGGCTAGTCCCGATAATATCCAGAGCAAAAGCTAATGTAAAGATACCCACGAACCATGGGCATAATTCACCGTCGCTCCGGACCCACCAGACCACAATGGTATAAAGCAACCCGGCGGCAATAATCCACCAGACGTACAACGGCATGTTACACACCTCCCGAATTGTCAAAGATACTCCGATTGTATCTAAAATACACTCTGAGTAAAGACTTTTCTGCTTGTGGCCCAGACACAGCCGGATAAATGCGCCAAAATAACGCCCGAGATACAACCAAACTATGCTTACAGGACAAAGAGGAATCTCATACGTCACTAAAAAGACAAAACCGGCAAGATAAAGCTTCGCAAAATTGAATACTTTTGACACCCTGCCCAAAAACAACGTCGATTCCATCACAGACAACACTAAACAGAAGTAACATCAATAGCGTTATCAAATAACAAAGCCCAAGTGTTTCCACAAGGGCTTTTATCAACAAATAGGTACAGTTATTTACAACGAACATCCATCCAAGCCATACACAACATCTCCTCCTCGGGCAGAGAATACAACTCTGCGCGAAACGCGTTCTTTCCGTCTACGCCATCGATATCTTCCAGAGGAATTTTCGTGTTGCACGCAACAGTAATCGAATCGTGGCCATCTTGTATCCAGCCTACCATCCCGACTAGCTCGGACTTGAGAAACCACTTGATATAGTAATCTTCCTCCCTGATCCCCCGAACATCAGCGTAAATTATACCTATCTCACCAAGACCGACATCAAGATAGTACGGACTTCTCGCTCCGATATAGAGTTTACGGCGAGATTTTGGTTTAGCCTTCAGCTTCATACTAACTTCACTATAGTCCGGCAGCCGACTTCTAACTGGCAGGGATGATGAGTGTGATGAAGAAGAACTAGAACTAGATTTTGCCCTAGCATTTGCCGTCATTGCCCTCTCAACCTCCTGAGAAGCTATTTCAACAGACACTCGAGTAGCAAGAAGACCTACCGCCACAAAGGCCATAATAACTAGAAGAGCTACAATGCCAATCAAGGGGCCAAGCATCCTACCAAGTCCTTCGCCAAAAGTTGCACGATAGACCGGCCCGCTGCTCATCCTCACAGGCCTGCCGCCTCTCAGAAACCGAGAAAGTTGGCGATGGTCCGAACTTTCACCCGCCTTCAAACCCGGCGGCGCTGAAGCAGTCTGCCGAGCGCTGTGGCCGTGGTCCAAAGTACTAGATTCTTTATCGTAGCCGCAGATTTTACAATAGTCGCCATCATTAGCAACTTCGCGGCCGCAGCCGCCTGCACACTTTGCCATGACGCCTACCTCCTTTTTGGAAATGAGCACCTGATAATTCAGGTGAATTCGCTCTCAAACTACCATAAAATCCGCATTCAGACAAGAAAAATAGCCAAATGTTATAATATAAATATGCCTTATCAAAAAGACAAAACCGGAAAGATAAAGCTTCGTAAAATTGGAGATTTTTGGCATCCGGTAAAAAAGGATGGTAGTGTTAGTTCAATCAAAGGCAGCACTCGTCAAAAGGCCTTAAATGCCGTCCATGCCTACGAAGCCATCGCCCACGGAGCTAGGAAGAAATAGTATATACTATACTATATACTATAGTATATATTATTTGATCTCTTCCTTTTGGCAAAGCCAACATCTCCCATTGAGCAAACTGCGTTAGCCAATAACAAAACTATCGCTGACGAAGCTACTGTCTGAGCGTTAGCGAGTTTAGCGTAAGTCGGAAAGATAGTTTTGTTTTTTGGCTAGCAATTTGTGAATGGGCCCGCCTTTGGGCGCCACCCGTTTGGCGGCGCAAATGGGTGGCGAAAAGAAGTTTTGGCTACCTTTTAATAAAAGTAACACTCCGCAGGCTTAGCCTGCGCCTAATATTCCCACCACCACGCCTAGCACCGCGAGCACGGCTCCAATGATCCAAAATCTCGTCGTTACCTTGGTTTCTGGCCAGCCAATAGCCTCAAAATGATGATGGATTGGAGCAACCAGCAGCAGTTTTTTGCCGTAAAGCTTCCGATAAGCCAGTTGAAGAATGACGGAGATAGTTTCCATCATCGGTACAAATGCAATTAAAGGCAAAACGGCCACACCAACCCCATTATGTATTAGCATTGCTACCACGCCCAGTGTAGCTCCAAATGACAATGCATAGGTATCACCTCCAAAAAATCTGGCCGGAAAGACATTGAACCACAAATAGGCCAGCAAAACACCCACCACCGTAGCGCAGAATATCGCCAGAGAGATCTGATTCCCCGCCAAAGCCAATATGCCATATGAACCAAATGCCACAGCAAATAGCCCGCCCGAAAGGCCATCCAAGCCATCGGTGATATTGAAGGCATTAGCTGTCGCTAAAATTACAAAAATAAATATCGGAATGAACCACCAGCCGACAAAAAAGTCACCAACTGCCGGAATATGAAAACTATCATAGCCAAGCTTATAGAAAAACCACCACGCTCCGACGGCTGCCACCGCAAACAGCCAGGCTATCTTGTGACGAGCCCGGATGCCTTTAATCCCGCCGATACCGCGAATATTAAACCAATCGTCAACGGCCCCAATAACGCCTATTGATACCAATGAAAATAACGGCAGATAGGTTTGAGAGCGGGTTAGATTAAATTTCAAAGACAGGATCACTACAATCGCCCAAAACAAAATTCCTGCCATCGTGGGAATGTTGCGCTTGTGTTTTTCAGCATGGAGTTTGCCAAATACCGTTGCTTCCCGCCCATCGATAGTTTCTGTCTTGGGCTTTTTCCAAAATTTATACTTATACAAAAAATTTGTCCAAAACGGCGTGGCCAAAATCGCCACAAAAAATCCCATCGCGGCTAACATAAATATTCTCAACAAATTTGCTTGTAATATCGCTTCTTCCATCCGATTGGAAATTCCTTTTATAGATTATAAAGATGATTGTAAGTATTTTTTGTAATTTTATCTGTCAGCCTGTAAGATAAATCTCCAACGGGGCAAATCAACTCAATTTATTTTTTAGATCCTCTGCCAGTTTATCCAGACCAATCGCTTTCGATGCTTTGATCAAAACAATGTCATTATCTCTCAAGTGCTTTAAAATTTCATCTGCAGTGATATTTTCCGTCTGAATTACCTTTGCCGCATTACCGACGATTGTATCAGCCATCAGCCTACCCTCTTCGCCAATAAGAATAAACAGGTCCGCTTTATCAGACGCAAAACGGCCGATCTCATGGTGGGCTTGTTCATAGGCCTCTCCCAGCTCTCTCATTCCTCCCAAAATTGCCACCCGTCTTCGCCGGGGCTTTGCCGAACTTAGTTCATCTACCCCTTTGGCAATATCCTGTAAACCCAACAATGCCACCCTCACGGAGTCAGGATTTGCGTTGTAAGCATCGTTGATCAGAATAATACCCCGTTTTAGCCTATCAACATTAAACCGGCCCCGAAGAGACTTAAAATTGCTGATTTTATTCGATATGGCAGTTAAATTTATGCCTAGTTCCAGCGCAATCTGGGCTGCTATCGGGGCTGACAGGGCCATCGCCCGAGTATGGCGATTGCTGATTCGCACTTCGCCGGCATCTGTGGTAAACGAATACCGGGCTTGCCCATTTTCAAAGTCATAAGCCGGCTCAGCAAAGGTCTGCTGTCTAAAACTGCCGCCAGTTGGAATATATCTGCGTAAATTTTCGTTGATAATTAGCAAACCGTCTTTTCTTAATCCTTTAATTAACGAAAGTTTCTCGTTTCTGAGATGAGCTTGATCGTCGTAAAATTCCAAATGAACCTGGCCAACATTAGTGACCACTACGACATCGTAACGCATCAGCCTGTTGAACCAAGTAATGTCCCCCGGTCTGTCGGCAGCTAGCTCTAAAACCAGCACTTGAGGATAACTGATTGTTTGAAAAACCATATTCTTAAATCCGGTACCAATTAGTTCAAGCGCCTGTCTGGCCGTTATCTTGGCCCGTCCGTCGTCCACTATGGTTGGAGTAAAGTCAGGATTAATTATGGTGGCTACCACTCCCCACTCGGTGTTGGCATTATCTGGATTTTTGCCAACCCTAAAATTAGAGCTCAAAACCCATGCCGTCATTTCTTTGGCTGTAGTTTTTCCCACGCTTCCAGTGATAGCAACTATCCGCGGGCGGTATTGCTCCAAAGTGGCCTTCGCCAGTAAAGACAAAATCCATAAAAGAGCTCTAGTGGCAACTTTTTTCACTATTTTGGATATATTAATATCGCAATCACTCTACCACGATCCGGTTTTCTAGTCCACTTTATCCTTTATAGAACTGACGGGGGAACTCTCCAATAATCCAGCATAAACTTGGCGATCTTACCGAACAGCGGTGCGGCTGAAGCCGCTGCATATAAAACATTTTTAGGTTTGTCTAGTCTGGTTAACATAACAAATTGGGGATCTTCTACAGGACCGAAGCCAATAAAGTTATGAATTGTTGTTCCCCAGTCCTCGTCATAATATAGACCAGTTCGTGGATTTACCATTTGAGCTGTCCCGGTTTTTCCGGCCAGATGATAACCCGGCACGCCGGCTGCTTTAGCATGGCCTTTTTCAATCACATTGACCATCATGGCCGATATCAACTGAGCTGCCTGCGGACTGATGACTTCCTCTGCAATCACCGGATCAATCGACACCGCGCCAGAAGGATACAAAATTCTGTCAACAATGTGGGGTTGGACTCGACGTCCGTTATTGGCAATGGCGCCAACCGCCGCCACCAACTGTATCGGGGTCACGGCGATACCCTGTCCGTAAGCCATCGTTGCCAAATCAACATCTGACCAGTCGCGGATACCCTTAACATTCGAAGCCACTTCGCCGTCTAACTCAATACCAGTGGGCTGGAAAAATCCAAACTTACTCAAATACTTGTTAAATAAGTTTTTGCCCAGCTTCTGGACCACAAAGACAATTCCGGTGTTTAGAGATTTTTCCAGCACCTGGCTCATGGTTTGGAGCCCGTGAGCTGAAAGGTCAGAATTGCGAATAACCCTGTCATTTACCTCTACTTCCCCAACATCCATATAGGTTGTGCCCGGACTGACTAACCCGGCGTCCAAAGCTGATGCCATGGTAACGACTTTAAATACCGACCCCGGCTCATATACTTGTGAAATGTTCATATTGGTAAAAAATTCAATTGGTTCCCGATTATAGTTATTGGGATCAAATGTCGGATATGCCGCCATAGCAACAACCTTGCCTGTCTTGGGATCCATAATTATCACACTGCCCCGCTCAGCTTCGTACTGTTCTACAGCCGCCTTCAATTCCTTTTCGACATAATACTGCAACGGCCGGTCGATGGTAATAACCAAATCCAATCCGTCTTTAGGATCGACTGTGCTGCGTTTCCCCAGTGCAATTTGCTGGCCAAAAGTATCCAGTTCTGCCTCCAAGAATCCCGACTTTCCACCCAGTTCCTCATTAAAATATCCCTCCAGCCCATACTGGCCGACACCGTCCCGATTAACAAATCCTAAGACCTGAGCTGCCAGCGTCTCTTCCGGGAAATAGCGATATTCTTCCGGCACTAAATATACTCCAGATAAATTCAGTTCATCTATCTCCGCGGCTTCTTCTTCAGTCAATTTACGTTTTAGTGGGGGAATATAGAGTTTGTCGGATGATGCCTGTTCGATCAGAACAGATTCTTCAACATTCTCCAAATAAGGCATTAGTTTTGAGACAACCAACTCCGGCTGACGAACCTGGTTAGGGACTATCATCAAATCAAATAATTTTACGTTGGTAGCCAGAGGATAAAGACTATTATCATCTTTTTCATCAGTAAATATCTTGCCCCTCCGAGCCGGCACAGTTTTACTAATGGTATGTTGTTCCCGGGCTGCCGCTGACCAATGCGGGTATTCAAAGATCTGGTGTTCTATTAACTTCTCACTCACCATCATAAACAGCACCAAAAACACTGCGCCGATCAATCCAATCCGAACCCGCTGTTCAATTTGTATTGATGTTACCCTATCCACTGGCTATGAATCTTGAATCATGAATTATGAATTAAGAATTCTCCTATTGATTATAACCCAAGAAGTTGCACACAAAATAGTATATACTATAATATATAC
>QMNG01000006.1 GCA_003647645.1 candidate division Kazan bacterium
AAGGGCTCTACAACCGGTTCGTTCACATTAAACCAGTTGGACTGACCATAAGGAAGTCCCCAATTATTATGAGCATCTTCTTCGTTCATTCTGACGGCAATTTCAACTTCATCCCAATCGTAACTGTTGGGCAACGTTATTAAATTCCATTCATCATTGGATTGAATGTATGTGTAGCCCACCTGCCAATCAAACGAGCCAGAAAGCTCAGTGACATCATACATAGTTTCAAACCAAATTGGCGCAAAGGGTGTGCCTGAACCGGTCTCTCCCTTGAGCCGATAGACATAACTGCCGAATACCCGGGTTGGCGGGGTTACAAGGCTATCAGCCAGCTGCCAAGAGATAGTTTGCGTATCTCCCAGCATCAAATTTTCGCCTCCTGCCGGACTAGTGATTTCAATGGCAGGCCCCACGACAACAGCGGAACTATCACTTATGTCAGTGATTACACCGTCGTCTATATAAGTAGCAGTAACTCTATATCGATCAACCGCAGTTTTATCAAATGTACCCTGAGGAGTAGCATTATCCCAAATGAATTTTAAAGGATTATCGGTAATTAAAACACCATCTTGATTGTATGCTGAAGCAGTAAATTGGACTGTTTCTCCGGTTCTAATCGCTAATGGCCCTTCAGGTTTAAGCTCTATGTTGTTAACCTGAGTGTCTTCTATTGTAAACCATTCTGAACGATCGGATGCACCACCATCAATAATCACCCCAATAGTCACCTTAATTTCATCCCAACTGTAACCATAGGGTATAGACATTGGTGTCCAATTGCCGTCAGATTGGAGGGTATACCCTACCTGCCATTCAAATGAATCAGATAAAGAATTGGTTCTGACACCCAGAGGACCCGCTGGAAAGCCCAACACAATGTCGTACCAATTGCTCCCTTTTGGTGAAAAATACAAAACCGGAATTACGGTCACGGTGGCCGGCCACTCAACATCAGCTAACTCCCAAGAGATAGTTTTGGTTTCACCAACAACCCACTCCTCGCCTCCTGTTGGATTTGTTAGCTCAATACTAGGCGGAGGAAGCGGAGCAGGCAGGATTTCAAACATTCGGCTCGCCACACCGGTCTCATAGGTAGTATCTGAATAATACAAACGGGACCATAGCTGCACTCTATCGGACGGCAAGCCGGGGAAGATTTCACCATATGCATAACCAACTTTATCCCAAGGAATTATAAAATATGTGCTGGTACCGCCTCCGGCAATAGAAAAGGATGTAAAGAAAAATCCTGAATCAGTGGCCTTATCATCTCCGTTCACCCGAATACCCAACTTGAGATCAACATCTGCACTAGGAGCCTTGGCAAACTGTACAGCAATGTTCTGTGTCTCACCCAACTGCCACTTGGTCGTTTGGTCAGGTCTCTTAAACGACATCTCTGCCAGAGCAAATGATGTACTCCAGCCAAATTCGCTCAAAGCATCCATGTAATCCGTACTATTAAGCAACTGGGCCACAATGATTGTTTGGCTAGATGGCAGCCCGGGGACAGGATAAGTGTCTTGCTGACCATCTCGATCTGCATCCCAATATCCCGGAGCCCACGCATATGTATAGTATTCGCTGTTGGGGTCAAAAATTTCCTGGCGCTTAATTCCGATTGGCGACCATTTCCATGTATTTAGATCTTGATCGGCCACTCCTACCCAGTAAGCTATAGCGCTCCAGGCGGTTTCCGGCACTGTGACCGAACTTTTAAGAATACTAATTCTTAAAGCATCCCCATTGGGTTTAACCGGGTCGTTTTCATTAATCGTCCGATAACCGCCGACATTTAACGAAATAGTAAAATCACCTCCGGGGAAGTTGGGGTCAATATCATCAAAAGCTGAAGCAGTTTGAAATAAACCATACCCCAAATAGCTGGCGGCAATAACCAGCACCGCAAATGCGCCTATTAGTTGCGAGCTGAACGGTTTTTGTTTTTGATTTTTGTTTTCCATTTTTTAAATTAGGGACAAGTTTTTGGGTTTTATTGGTCGCTAGGTCCTTGCGCCCATGGAGCAAGCTCTAGTCTTATGGGAGTATTCCCGCTAGGTTCAACAATCATTAGGTCACCCTCCGTGGATCCAAGTGGCAGATTCGAGCTATCTAATTCAATCGTGGTACCCGCTTTGGACGGTTCTTGCTTTAACAAATCTCCAATTTGTTCTGAAAACATCACAATCAAAACCACCGCGACCGCGGCGGCTACCATTAGCATGATTCTAAATATGCGTGTCTGAAACCAATATTGTGATGTTTGATTTTTCATTTTTATTTAGCTAGAAGCTTTGTCGATCTTGTTTGCTTATTATACTATAAAGTAAATTAAAAGTCAAGTGATGTGAAGTCCGTTTTGCCAAACTGTTCCAAAAATAGTTGATAATCGATTGAGTTTACTGAGCCGTCGCCATTTAAATCAGCAGATTTGGAAAATGAACTACCATCACCCTCGGCGCTGTCATCAGCGCTGGGATAAAGTGCCCCAAAAGTAAATTCGTAGGTGGCCTCCGGCTCATAACTGGCTGCAAAGTAGAGTATCTTGCGATCCATGCCCGGAACTTCCAAAACTATTACATATTCTTCACCAGTCAGCAATTCTACATCTTCAAAAACAACTCTTGGATGTTTGGAAAGAATCACCCCGTCTAAACGGGCCACTTTTCGGCCGTCTGCGGCGGTGTTGATACGGACACTTCCTTTCTTGTCGTTGATAATGGTGGTTTCGTTGTAGTCAACAATAATTTCCTTAGCAATTTGGGAATTGCCTTTTTCCATATCGCCCCATTGTACCGGTTGAGTAGAAACCACCTCTTTATCTGCCGGCTGAAAAGCGATTTTAATCTCAGCAACGGCAGTGAGATTATCAGGGTTTACGTTCAAAAATGTAACCTCAAGCTGTAAGTATCGCGAAACTGGTGTTTCCTGGAGTGACTGATGTTCAATTACTTGCGAATTAGAATGAGAAAGCGACGCCGAAGTATCTTCAATAGTGATAAAATTACCGGATAGATTAGCGCCAGCCCCCGTGCGATACCCATAGCGAATCTCTGAACCTAGCGGACGGATATCAAACATTGTAAAACTTCTGAGTGTACTGCCCTCAGCGCCCAGATCAATTACCGGCGAAGTATAGCAGTATTCTTTTTCTGTTTCGACCGGCTTGGTCTCCTTTTTGGGCTTCCGGGAATCGTCCCCAAGGAGCGATTCGTCCTTATTGCTGGGCAAATCAGATTTTTTTATACCCTGTACCTCAACTCCGGCGTAAGGAACCAAAAATCCGTTGAAAATTGGATCAGCTGGTTCAATATTCTCGATGATCTCAACATTTTCCAGTTTTGGGCTACTATCTTCTACCCACCAGTCGCCGGCCTTGCCCCGCCATTCATTGACATTTGAAATAACTATCTCTTCGGTTTGTGACGCGCCGGCACCGATAAGTTTTAGCACACCCTCAAGAAAATTACCCTGGAAAACTATAGTGCCAGTTATAATTAGAGCCACGCCAAAGACAGCAATTTTGATTATGAGAGAATAGTTTTTGGGTTTATTTTCTACTTCCATTTTAAATTTGAGTTGTGAATTATGGATGTTTTTGTTTTTGCTTTCTGTCATTCTGAACTTGTTTCGGGATTTGGTCTGCCCGGCCAGGGATCCTGAACTAAATTCAGGATGACAGTGGATGTGTTCAGGATGACAGTGGATGTGTTCAGGATGACGGGATGACGGATAATGCCGGTTCATTCTTCATTCTTCATTCTTCATTCTTACAGTCCTCCACCTAGTTGATAATTTCCCCCGTCACTCTGGCTTCTAAATGGCCACAAATCATGGACATTGACGCTGCCATCATTATTAAAATCACCAAGTAAGGTTGTTACAACATCGCTAATCTCACCAAATAGGCCTTCAAATATGGCCCAGTCTGAAGAGGTCACGGAATCGTCCCGATTAGCCAGCTCACCGTAAGGTAAACTATTACCGCCAATGTCTCCCGCCCTGAGTGTGCCGAAATTAATCTCAACGGGAGCAGTCGTCGGCCCAACACCATCTTTTAAAACGACCTCAACATCGCGCGGTTGGCTAGATAGGTGCTTGGAAGTTTTAACATATGCCTTGTAGATAGCCGCTTCCAATTTGGATGAATCGATTGCGATCGGTCCGCCCAGATATTGGTCTGCGGAGGATGAATAGGTCACAGCCGGAGCTGATGTGAATGTGGGGCTGGAAGTATTTTCTTTGAAAAAGTAAAAATAGAACGGCAGAGCAGGATCGGCCTTGCCGAACCCATGATCGACTTTCGCCAAAAAAGTAATGGAAAGATTGGGAATATGCTGGTCGGTTGGCTCCCCCGGCTCTGGTTCCGGGGTAGTTGTTTCGGTTGTGTAACTCAATTCGACTGAATCAACAACCGGCAGCTCAGTTTCGACAGTTGCAGACAGCTCAACCACGAAGCTGAAGGCCTTAACCGGCGAGAGAGTATCAATGGTTAAACCACTAAGTTGCGACCTACCTATGTCAGATATAATTGCAGAACCACTTTCATCGTAGAAATAGAACTTATAGTTAGTTGTCGCGCTAAGCGGAACAGTTTCGGTTATGATAGCACCCTCAATCCCCGTGACAAACTCCTCATCAGAGAGATTTAAGCTAATTATTGGAGAGCTATAGGAACCTGTAGTGGCTGCCGCTTGAGCCTGGGTGGAGTTGGTAATTCCGTGATAGATAAACCAGCCGGCGAAGACAATAACAGCCAAAAGAGACAAAACCACATAACTATGTGAATGGCCCGAAGTTTTGTTTCTTAATTGTTCGGATAGCCGGTCGATCATTTTATTTTGGTTTTTTATGTTATGGCAAAGAAATATATTTGAATAGAATCTATGGCATCAGGCCGACGCCCGGCACAGCGGGATCTATGTCAGAATTCGTATCAGAATCAGACCCCGTGGAAGAACTGGAATCCGTGTCAGAATCAGATTCTATTACAGGGGGTTCATCTACCACGGGAGGTTCCGTCACGGGAGGTTCCGTCACAAAAGGATCTGTATCAACCCCATCACCGACGCCGTCACCATCAGTATCTGGGTTAAGCGGATCTGTTCCGTTTGCAACTTCGCCTCCATCACCAACGCCGTCACCATCGGTGTCTGGGTTGATTGGATCTGTTCCATAAATTGTGACCTCGTCATCGTCAGTTAGGCCATCGCCGTCGGTATCGGTAGTTGGATCTTCGTTGGGGTCTTCGTTGGGGTCTTCGTTGGGGTCTTCGTCTTGAACAGGCAAACAAAGAGTTAGCTTGCCGCCATCGGTGTTTGGCTCTATTACACAAGCTTCGGGTTGAAGACTGGCTTGATAGTTAAGCCAAGGATTGGCGGAATTTCCCCAAACTACTGAATGGGAAATTCCAGCTTTGGAGCCAAAGAGAGAAAGCAAATTACCGATTTGGGTAGAAAACAAAGTAACCAAAACCACCGCAGCCGCAATTGCAACTCCTAGACATATCTTAAAACCAGTTTTTTGCCAAAAGTACATTTTCACAGGTTTGATTTTTGTTTTTACAATTGTCCCATTATACTAAAAAAATCTTGCTTTGTCAATCCTAGAGCTCTCTCCGCTGTATAATTCTCTTGTGCAATACAGTTTATTCCCTGCTACCACAGTAATGTAACCCATAAAAACAGGTTGTTATTGACTTGTTCGGTGCTAAGTGTTAATTTTTGGACATTGTATAGAAAATCATCACCCGTGCCGTTGGAAATTTAGAAGATATGAAAAAAGACATCCATCCAAAATATTATGATAAAGCTAAAATCACCTGCGCTTGCGGAAATGTATTTGAAGTTGGTTCAACTATTGAATCAATTAAAGTAGATATCTGCTCTAAGTGCCATCCATTTTATACCGGGAAACAAAAATTAATCGATAAAGCCGGACGAGTCGAGAAATTCCAAACTAAAGTGGCCAAAGCTACCAAGTTAAAGAAAAAAACAGCCAAAAAGAGATAAGTAAATAACAGGCAGTTTGTGTTTCATTGTTTGTTTATCGGCATCGGGTTGCAAACAGCGATTGTGAATAGAAACTGATTTGGCAACAGGTTGGCGGTTTTTGCTTGATACCTGATACTTGATACTGGATACTAACTATATGGATACTGAAAAGTTAAAACAAGAATTGGAGGAGCTCCAGAAAAAATTGGAGAACATATCCAATATCCCCCAAGACGAGCAGACTAGCATTTTTAAACGCCAGAGTGAGTTGCAGGAAATAATTAGAATACTGGAAGATATTCAAACAACTAAGATCGAAATTGAAGATTACAAAAGCACAATCAGCTCTGGCGATGTTGAGCTGAAAGAGCTGGCTGAAACCTCCCTGCCAGCTTCTGAAGAAAGATTGAAAGACCTGGAATCTAAATTGGCCGATTTAACAATCCCAAAAGACCCTATGGATGAGAGAGATGCCATCATCGAAATCCGCGCGGGCACCGGAGGCGACGAAGCCGCTATCTTCGCCGGAAATTTAATGAGAATGTATACCCGCTTCGCTGAAAATAACAAGTGGAAGGTTGAGATTTCGAGTTCTAATCCTTCAGAGAGCGGCGGATTTAGAGAAGTGATATTTAAAGTCAAGGGTAGTAACGTTTTTGGAACACTAAAATATGAGAGTGGGGTTCACCGCGTCCAGCGAGTGCCGGAAACCGAAGCCAAAGGCAGAGTTCATACCTCGGCGGCAACTGTAGCTGTGTTGCCCGTGCCCGAGTCGGAAGCTGACATAGACATTAAACCAGAAGATTTGAAAGTAGATGTCTTCCGTTCGTCCGGACATGGCGGACAGAGCGTCAATACCACCGACTCGGCCGTACGAATCACCCACCTGCCCAGCAAGCTTGTGGTAACTTGTCAGGACGAAAAATCGCAATCACAAAATAAATTGAAAGCTATGGAAGTGTTGCGAGCCCGGTTGCTAGACATAGAAATGAGGCAACAAGCCAAAGCCAGAGCTGATTTGCGCAAATCTCAAATCGGCACCGGCGACAGAAGCGAAAAAATCCGCACTTATAATTTCCCCCAAGATCGAATCACAGATCATCGCATAAAAAAAAGCTGGGGCAACATTCAAAAGATCTTAGATGGCAACCTCCAACCCATCATCGATGCCCTGAAATCAGCGGAGTTGAAACAACTCAAAAATGAAGATTAAAGAAGCAGTTGACTGGGGAACAAAACAGCTCAAATATAGCTCGTCCCCGCGCCTAGATGCTGAAGTGCTGCTGAGTTTTGCATCCCAAAAACCCAAAACCGATTTATATGCGAGGCCTTTTGCAATTATCCCAACATTACGGACTAAAAAATACAAAGCGCTAATTAAAGAACGGGCTGCCTCGGTCCCTATTGCCTATCTCACAAAACAAAAAGAGTTCTTTAACATAACCTTTTATGTAGACCACCACGTGCTAATTCCCCGTCCCGAGACTGAAGCCATTGTAAAAAACGCCATCGAACTCGCCCGCAAGAAAAAAATAAAAATTATTTACGACATAGGAACGGGTTGCGGTAACATCGCTATCGCTTTGGCAAAAAATCTGCCAAGCGCCAAAATCGTAGCCAGCGACATATGCAGACAAGCATTGAGTGTGGCTAAACGCAACATTTTGAACCAAGGATTAGAGAATCAAATTGAAATAGTCCATTCAAATCTGGCCGAACATATAAAAACTGCCGAACTTATAGTCGCCAACCTGCCGTATATTCCTGAATACTATAGAGTTTCAAAAGATATTTTGTTTGAGCCGCAAAAAGCATTGTTCGCAGGTATGGATGGGCTAAAATTCTACCGGAGATTGTTTAAAGAAACATTTCCAAGACTGTTCCGCGGAACAGTTCTTATTGAACTAGGAACCAAGCAATATGAACCGATGAGCAACTGGCTTATACAGCATTTTTCAAATGTACAAACAACCCCAATTAATAATATTGACGGGTCCATTTGCGGTTTAAAAGCTAACTTTAGTTAATCTCTCGCTTTACTATCTCAGCAACTTCATTAACGACATTTTCTAACTTGCCGTTATAATTGATGACCCGATAGTCAAACTTCGATGACTGCTTCAACTCTTCGCGGGAGATTTTTAGACGTGTTCTAATATCGGCCTCAGGAGCCCCTCTTTTTTCCAGCCGGTCCCGTAACACGCTGAACGAGTGTGGAACAATAAAAATTACTACTGATAACTTTTTGTAGCGCTTTTTGAAGTACTCAGCTCCTTCAACCTCTGTTATCCACAGGGGATGTTTGCCGGATTTTATTATTTGCTCCACATGCCGTTTTTGGCTGCCGTAGTAATGATCAGCATACTTCGTCCATTCAAACATCTGCCGATCCTTAATCAGTTGCTCAAATTTTTTACGAGTGATGAAATGATAATTATAACCGTCTCGCTCACCCTTGCGCCTTTGACGAGTGGTTGTTGTGACAACTTTTTTTAACGGCAAGCCAAGCTTAATAACATGCTTGGCAATTGTTGTTTTTCCAACTGCTGAGGGGCCTGTAATAATAAATATTTTTTTGTTCACTTGTTAGTATTTAATATCCAGTATTTGGTACCTTTTATTCTCTGAGCGCAGTCGAAGAGTTTCCATAATGCAATCCTTTAACTCACTTTATTCACTCAGGAAATGCTATTTTTTTATTCTCTGTTCTCTATCCTCTGTCCTCCCCTAATTCATGATTCATGATTCAGAATCTTTTTCAGCTTAGATGGAAGTGGAGCAACAAACTCGCGTTTTTTACCCGCAGAATCTATAAAGGATATTTGGTAAGCGTGGAGAAACTGAAAATCAAACGTATCATCCCTTTTGCCATAGGTTTTATCACCGACTATGGGGTGTCCAATACTGGCTAGATGAATTCGAATCTGGTGAGTGCGCCCTGTTTGGGGACATACCCTGAGATAGGTGAACCCCGGTTTATATTTAATGACTTCATATTTAGTTTCAGCCGGCTTACCGGCTTCAGCAGGTTCAAAAGTGGTTTTTTTGACTAGGCCACGAGCCAGGGGAATTTTAATAATGCCTCGACGGGGCGTCACTTTGCCATGCACCAAAGCTAAGTATTCCTTCTTTATTCGTCTGGTTTTAAATAAATTCTTCAGATGGTCAAAGCTTGCTTGGTTTTTGGCAACCAGCAAAACCCCCGAGGTTTCCTTGTCCAAACGATGCAATAATCCGTATCGTTTGCCCTTTAGCGGAGAATCGGGAAAATGCTTGACGATCAGATCGGTTAGAGTTTTAGCGGTTTTTACGCCTTCATGCACAACCAAACCGCTGGGCTTATTTATGACCAGTATATTTTTGTCTTCAAATATAATATCTAGTTCATCTGCTGCCATGTGCGTACAAAAACTTTATTACAATCAGTATGATCCCCGAAAAAATAAAAATATCAGCCAAATTAATGGTGGTAATGCCGAAGCAGCCCCAGTAATCTGCTACATTGCCGTTAAACAGCAGCCTCTCAAATAAGTTGCTGACACCCCCGCCTAATAACAGGCCAAATGCCAAACTGATAACTGTATCTTTGGCGGCTAACCGAAAATACCAAACTACAATAAGAATCAAAAACAACGCCACCGCTGCTATTATTAGCCATTTGGGCAGAATAATATTAAACGCCAACCCGGGGTTATAGATAATTTTGTCCGAAAAGTTTAAGCGCACCAGTTGCGATACCAATACGGCAGCAATCCAGGTCCCATAAAACATACCTAGCCCGGCGCTGCTCGACTGAGGAGAGGTGCGGTGATTCATCGGCATAATAAAACTATATTATTTATCCATTCGGGTGCGAGCTGCAGGATAGGTTTTTAAACGCTCTTCGCTGATCCATTCCCCGGTATCTTCACACCTGCCGTAGGTGCCCTTATCTATTTTGCTCAATGCTAATTTGATTTCGTCCAGAGACTTATCCAAATCATCTACTCTTGATACTCGTTCCTGCAGGGCCTCCGCCTCGACCCCACTGTCAATGCTATCCTCGACACTGCCCTCGTCATATTCCGGCTGCAGAGCAATATATTTGCCCGAAGCTTCGTCGAATTCAGAAATGGTTGCAAGCTCTTTTTCAATTTCAGCCTTCCGCCTTTTAAGATCTTGTTTACGTGCTTCTATAAATTCCGGACTATAGCGCGACATCATAGTAATTATCCTTTCTTATGCGTTAACTTTACCTTCTAATATTTGTACTACTCTGGCTAATTTAGACTTAGTCCCCAACAAGATCAGCCTATCTCCTGCTTCAATTATGGCATCACCGACAGGATTGATAATAGCGTTGCCGTCGGGTTTGTGGATAGCCAGTACCGTAGCGCCATAAGTTCGGTTCGATAACCGATCGGCAATGCTGTGCCCGGCGACTACAGATGACTCCGCTACTATAACATCGTCTATTTCCACTTCGGAGTTCGCCAAATCCTGCACATCATCCAAAAAATCAGCCACGGTTGGATTGAGAGCAAAGTTAGCCATACGGAACGCTCCGATTTGGTGCGGCAGCACTACCCGATTGGCGCCAATCTTGGACAATTTGGCCGGCGAGCTGCCCTGGTTAGCCCGCGCCACGATAAAAATGTCATTATTTAGTGATTTTGCCGTAATAATAGTCAAAACAGCATCGCTGTCCCGTCCCAGCGCTACAATAATCGTCTTGGCATCCATCGTTCCGGCGCGTTTCAAGGTCTCTTCCTCTGTAGAATCGCCCATTAAACACAGGTATCCAGCTCTCTTGCATCGCTCAAATGACTCCAAATTTTTTTCGATAACTACAAAACTAACCCCCTCTTTGGCTAGTTCCAGAGCGATTTGCCTACCCACTCTGCCAAAGCCGGCGATGATGTAGTGATCGGACAAGTTTTTTAGTGTCTTTTCCAATTTACGCGATTCTAAATTCTCTTCTAGTTTATCCTCTATTACATATTCTCCCAATAGCCGCAGGACATAATAGAGAGTCACCAACCCAAAAACAATCAGCAGAATTGTAAAAATTGTTCCCGAGGGTGATAGCTCGTGCACTTCGCGAAAGCCGACTGTAGCCAAAGTTATCACCACCATATAGAAGGCATCCAAGAAGTTCCAACCCTCAATCAACATAAACCCGAGTGTGCCAACGCTAACCATGACCAATATTAAAACGGCCAGTCCAGCTAAATTAACTTTGCGATTTTTTGTTTTGTCCATCCCGCTATAAATTAAACATGGAATATCTTTCTGGAATTAATATTTATAGGTAAGCATTCGTCCATTCACTGGCTAACTATATTGTAATCTATTATCTCCGCCAGATTCGTAACAGAACTCAAGTAACAGCTAAACCAAATTTCTTCCAGTTTAAGTAAAACTCAAGAACGACATAACGACAACAGCTACAATAATCAATGACACAACTACATACAACAGCCATACTCCCAGCCAGATGGCATTGGTAACAGCCAATTTTTTGACCTGAAACTTTGGAATAAACAACAAAATAACAAATATAGCTGTAATAATTATTGAACTAACATTCACCAGCCAGACTTGCCACGATACTCCGCTGGCATTGATCAGAGCAATAAATTTATCCGGATTATCGGAGAGGATATTGGTATCCAGAATTGCTTTAGTAGCGGTCTGAATCCTAAACAACTGGCATAAATTCAAAATTAAAACACCCAGCAACAAAAAATCCCCCACTAGTAAGACGGCACGAGTGCGATTACTTATCCGTTTTGCTTTCAAGCTTTTTCGATTCATAATTAGTCAAAGATAGCGCCTCTCCGCGAATTTTACTGACGATTTGCTGGTATTCGTCATAGGCGTTTTTAATCATGACATTGCCTTTGGCCACTTTGTTATCCAGAATATCATCCATCTTCGACAGAGACAGGCCGAGATTCTCCAAAAATATTTTAACCCTCTCTTCATCTATCCGCGCACTGTGCTTCCTTTGCAAATCCAAAAAGGAAAGAATGTAAGGAATCGTCATGCTGTAGGGCACGATGATAACATGGTAGTCGCGGTGCGCCCGAATGATCGATTCCTTTAAAATATAGTGCAAGGAATCCGGCACAGCCATAATCGCCGACTCGTACGTTACCGGCGGAGAGATATAGGTGCTAACCTCGCGAGCTTTGCGCAGCACTTCTATCTCAATTTTACGGATAATCTTAAGTTTGGCATCCTCATCATTTGATTGATGAAGCATACTCAACTCATCAACAGCAACCATCTTTGAATCGACTGGCAGAATTCTTCCGTCCGGCAACTTCAGCCCGAACTCCACCACCTTGCTGCCAACTTTAAAATCATAGACCATCGTACCTTGGGGGAATAATTTTAAAATCTCACGAATAATATTTTCGCCGGCCATTCCTTTGGACTTAGATCCCCGCATTACACTTTCGATACCCTTGGTCGCTGCTAAAATATTTTGAAAATAATCCTGGTCGCGTTCCCGACGTTCCCGATGCTCCGTTACAAGGTCCTTAAGATTGTCCGTACTAGAGCGGATTTCAGACTTCAAATCACGCTGAATTTCCTGAGCCGCCCGCTGCTCAGTTTTAATTTGGTCAACCATCCTGATTAAATCATTAATAATTTTCGCAGCTCCTTCTGATGTTGATACGTTCGGCCTGCGCATAATCAGCACAGCCAGCGCTATTAATAGCGATAGCCCCAAAACTAAAATGATTATCATTTCAATTCCCATTCCGCCAATTAAAATTCATTGCTTATAACCAATACCATCGTAGAAAAATTTATTCAATTTAATTAATTATTCATCTCTATTTTTAAATTGGTTAAGTGGGCTTTTTTGTCTTAACCACCAAACACTCAAAGCAATTATGGCCAGGCTCGCCCATTGGGCTATAGTAAGAAACCACCAGTGATCGCTGTCTATCCGCACAAATTCAACTGCAAACCTCAAGCTACTATATAGTATCAGATACCAAGCCAAAACACCGCCATCCTTGAGACGCAGCTTGAGCAAACGTAACAATATAAAAAATATGATGAAGCTGCCAACCGCTTCATATAGGAAAGTGGGATGAAAATGGGTGAATTCCTCCAAACCCAGAGGCCGGCTCTGTGGGCTAACATACATCTTCCACGGCAGATTAGTCGGGCCGCCAAACGCTTCTTGATTGAAAAAGTTGCCGAACCGTCCGATCGCCTGCCCTAAAATTATTGCTGGAACAAAAACATCGGCAACTTTTTTAAAATCTAACTTATATATCTTTGTTGCCCACAATGTGGTTAGCGCTCCCCCCAAGATCGCCCCGTGAATGCTCAATCCACCCTGAGTGATCAGCACAATCTCGGCCAAGTTATCAATATAGAGAGGCCATTTCAAAATCACAAACATCAGCCTGGCACCAACAATACCACCAACTAAGCCCCAAATAACCACATTGAGCAATAAATCTGCATTTAAATTCCGCGACCCGGCCAAAGACCTAACCACTACAAAATATCCGATCAAAATGCTTAGAGCAATTAACATTCCATACCAACGAACACTAACTGGTCCTACTTCAAAAGCAACCGCGTCCACAATTTTGTCGCCAGCAAAATACGGAGCTAAAATAAAATAAATTACAACAATTAATGTAGCTCCCAGAGCGTACTTTAAGAATTTTTTATCCATATTAACTTGCCCTTTTATGTGAACCTATCTTATCATAAAGCGTTGGGGGGAAGCACCGCCACTCACTATTTATTTGGTATCTTGGAAAACTTCGCTTTATAATAAAGTAGAATTAAAAACCAAGAGTCAGAGAATAAAAACAGAAGCAACCCACAATTTATAATTCTTAACTCCCCTCGGGGCAGATCTCCGGTTCAAAAAACTTCAAAACTCAGAAAAGACCGTTTTGTACCGGAGATATAGTTCAGACCCAGGATGAACGAAAACGCAGAAACAATTCCAACAGTAACCAAGCCAAGCCTAGCTGCAAGAATAGGCAAGGTTCTGTCCCACCATGCCACCAAAAGCGGTTTTTCAACTGCCCTGGTTTACGAGCCAGACGAGGCAGCATTTTTGGAGCATGGCAGCCTATATTTTGTAATTGATATCGCCAGTCCCAGCCCACTCTCGGCTGACATTGCCTATAATCTTATTGATATTATCAAGGAAGAGTACTACAGCGATCTGGCCTTAAGCGCCGGAGAAAGCTTTGAGAATGCTCTGAAAGCTGCCAACTCGGAACTAGCGGCTATCGCCAAAGAGGGAGAGAAGGATTGGATCGGCAAAATGAACATAATAGTAGCTGCTGTCCAGGGCAAAAATATGTTCATTGTCCAACGCGGAACAGCTGAGGCTCACCTGCTCCGCCAAGGCAATATGACCAATCTCTCTAAGGGCATGTATACGCCGGGGGAAACCTATCGGCCGGAGGAAACCCTATCAAATCTTATAGAGGGAGAAATTGAAGTTGAAGATAAAATTGTCGTTAGCACCTCAGAACTTTTCTATTATATTTCAATAGATAATCTCAAGCGGCTAATTGCTAATAACACCCCGGCCCAAGCGGCCAAGTCACTAGCAACTATGCTGGAGCAGGAAGACGAGATAAACCGAACCAGTGTTTTAATATCCGAATTTAATACGCCCGAACTATTGAGCCAAGAGGAAGAAACTGGACCCAGCGAAAACTGGGTTGGCAAACCGGCGGCGATTAAATCTAAGACCGCTCCGCGACGAGCCAGGGTTTGGCCTGCGGTGGCACCAAAAGAAATCAACAAATCCCAAACTGTTGAAGAGGCCATGGACACAACAGATGAAACTGCTGAGATAGTTGATGAGCCAACCCAGGCTAAAGAAAAAAGCCACCCCCGAGAGCGAGAGGCCATTGTTATCAAAGAGGAAGAAGAAACCCTAAAGACAAAAAGATCTGCGCCCTCAATCAGGAGTTATCAGACAAAGGTTGGATTTGATTCAGACAAACTTAAAAATATTGGTGATATAACCCTGAAAATTGTTAAAGCCACAGGATTGATATTGCTGGCAATAGCAGATATAATTGCAACCTTTGTTGCCAATGTTGTTAAACAAATCAGAAAACAGCCCAACGGCGATAAAATCCTTATCGGTATTGCGGTGGTGCTGGCGGCGGTAATCGTAGTTTCCACTTTTGCGCTAGCCCGCGGATACAGCGGAAGAGTCAGCACCAGACAAGCCACCGCTGCTCTTACTGAAGCCCAGCAAAAGCGCGATGCGGCCCAGGCTTCGTTAATATATGAAGATGTAGTCAGAACCAGAACTCTGTTGGCCGAAGCGTATGTCTTGGCTGAGTCTGCCACCACCAATGCCCGGACCGAGAAGGAGGCCGCGCTCTTGTTGGCCGATTTGCGGGAACAGCTTGACGATGTTAGCGCAGTCAATCGCTTCACCGGAGTTCAGCCGCTGGTTGATTTTGATGTTTTGTCCGCTCAGCTGGCATCCAGTGCTGGAAGCGAGGCAGCTGTTCAAATTGGCGAGTTAGTTATCTTGGGCGGCAATGTTTACACAATCGATCCGAGCAATAATAAGGTTTACAAATTTAAAACCTCCAGCGGCGAAGCAGTTATTTCAAATTCCCTGGTCAGCTCCAATAAGGCGTTATCCTTGGCTAGCGCGATGGGAGACAGTGAAATAATTTTCTATACTGTCCCACCATCCATTTACAGTCTGAACCTAGTCAACAACAGCATGGTCAATGTGCCTTTGGATGAAGGAGATTGGAACAACGCTGACAATCTAATCGCCTACACTGATAAACTTTACTTTTTAGACAGAGTTAACAGCCAAATCTGGAAGTATAAAAAAACGCCAGACAGTCAATATACCCAAATCGCTGCATACTTTGAAACCGGAGCAGCGGATCTAACTAAAGCCCTAGACTTCGCCATCGATGGAAATATTTTTGTTCTGTCAGATGGAAATATCATCGAAAAATATCTGGGCGGCGAAAAGATCGAG
This sequence comes from candidate division Kazan bacterium, assembly GCA_003647645.1. Taxonomy (GTDB): domain Bacteria; phylum Patescibacteriota; class Kazan-3B-28; order Kazan-3B-28; family Kazan-3B-28; genus B79-G16. The sequence continues at coordinate 16,003 of QMNG01000006.1, forward strand.
TTTGCTTTGGCAGAATTGCCCCATCCCTATCCTGCCCTCGGAAATATTACTCACATCTACACTGACGCGGCCAGCCAGCTTTATCTTTTGGATGCCACTAACAACCGGGTGGTCAAATACGATAAAGAAGGCACCTACTTGGGCCAGTACATCTATGACAACATTGAAAATCCCCAAGATTTGTTTGTAGATGAGGCAACTGGCTATATTTATCTGAGTGCCGGAACCAGTGTTTATCGGCTTCCGCTAGAGTAGTTTGTTTTGATACTTTTCTAGAAAAGTATCACAAAAGTCCCGGCTCATGTTCGTCGGGCTTTTTCATTGGCTAAATCCTCTTACCGCTAATGGTCGAAACTCGGTTCATTCCTTCACCTCAAACATCTCCCCGCGGCAAGGATTTAGCTCAATTCAAGACAACCCTCCTCCAATGGCCGGAGAAGGTTCTTTATATATTTTATAAAATGATAGAATAGACGCGATATGAAAATCATTAACCCCCAAGCTAAATTTAATTACCAGATTCTTGATACCATCGAAGCTGGTATTTCCCTATTAGGGGCTGAAGTAAAATCAGTTAGAGCTGGACAGGTCAGTTTAAAAGAAAGCTTCGCCAAAATAAAGAATAAGGAGATCTGGCTAATGGGCGCTCACATCGCCCCGTACAAACAAGGAACTCCAAAAAATTACGATCCAATTCGACCCCGGAAACTGCTGTTGCACAAAAAAGAAATAAACCATCTCATTGGCAAACTCAATGAGCAGGGCTTGAGTTTAATCCCGATGAAGATGTATTCAAAGAAGAATAAGATCAAACTTGAGTTGGGATTGGGCAGAGGCAAGAAAAAATACGATAAGCGGGCATCGATTAAAGAAAGAGAGTTCAAGCGGACCCAACAGCGAGTTTTGAAATACAAAAAGAGAAAGTGAGAATATCAATCGCTTGGGCCTTGCCCCCAGGGTGTACCGCCGGGAGTTGGCAACGGCGGCGGCTTGGCAGATGCAGATGTTTGGTCACTAGGGCCTTGTTCCCAAGGAGTTTGTGTAGGCGGCAAGGGGACGGGCAGATCACCGGAGGAATTGCCACTACTTGTTGGCGGGGCAATTTTTTCAAACTCTTCTGTGTAATCACCTATCCAATCGCCATCTCCTGAAAAATCGTACGGCGAAATATTTGTTTCATTTGAGGGGGTGATAATAAATCTGGTTTTCCCATCAGGAGCGCCCCTATAATAAATAACCACTACAACAACAAGACCAATGGCAACAATCACGCCGATAATCCAGTAGATATTATTGCGTACGAATTCCATCAGCCGAATTATAACATTCCAGATGTAAAACCAATAATATATACTATTTTGTTAGAAGAATCCTAAAGAGCCGACTATGATTTCGACAGATACTCTCGTAATAATTGTTTAATCATTGTTCTGCCTTTATTGCTTTTGAGATATCGCTCCCGACGTAATGCATCGAATTTATCGACAAAAGATTCATAGAATATCAGATCAAATGGTTTGCGTATTCGTGTAGATAAATTCTTGCCGGAATTATGATCTAAAATCCGCTGCTTGAGATTTTCACTGAATCCAACATAAAAATTTTCGTCTACTTTACTACGGAGAATGTAAACATAGTACATATAAATATTATAAAGCCCCGGAACCAGTCACTCCATTCCGGCCACGCCCTGAACCCACTGCTGTGGTTCCAGGGTTCGGGGCACTCCCACTTTTCGATATTAATAATATAGTTCGTGGCGGCGCCACGAACCTGAACCGAAGGTGAGTGGTTCGTGGTGGAGCTGGGGGGAATTGAACCCCCGTCCAGAGAATAATTTTTATAAACTTCTACATACATAGTCTATTTGGTTTGTATCCCCTACTGTTCACAAATAGACAAAGCAACAATAGGATAAGTCGGATGAATCTTAGTTGTTGGCACCGACATCCAACAATGCAACTCGGCTAAATCGACGCCGATCACAACCTTGCCGAGTACAAGCTGAAATCAGCGGCACTAGAAATTAAGCCAGTGCTGGCGCGAACCGAAGTCCGCTAAATGCTTTATTGGCATTTGTAAGTTTGTCCGTTGTTTTACCGCCGGTCCGGAGTGACCTCTGGTCCGGAGGACGCGTGAGCGAACATCCGCGATATGCAATCCATAAAAATCAATGTCCCTGTCGAAGCCAAACAGCCCCTTGTGTAGCGATTATATACCACCAGAGCCAAAACTTCAAGTTTTTAATCATCCTCTATAGGTAGTACAATTGACATTTAAGCATTTTTTTAGTATAATAACTTAATAATCTCGGGGGATTCTAACCTGAAAATCCTTTGCATCAGCCGCCAAAAGCCAAAAATAAAATTAACCCTAAAAGCAAAAATTAAAATAAACATGCCAAACAACCTGCAAGTCAAACTCAAACGAGTTACCTCGGTGATAGCCACCGTTGCTTTAGTGTTGCAAGGTTTCTTGCCGGGAGGTTTTTTGAATATCCAGCCGGCCCGGGCCGCCACCGGCACCTGGCATTTTACCGACCCAAACAACTACACATTGGGCAATGGAACGGTGGTTGGCGATACTTATGCGTTTGCAAGACTGGATCTGACGGCTTCATCAGATGATTTGGACAGTCACGGGCCAACCACAGATTTAATAGAAACAGACACAGCCGGCCGCATACTAGCGGGAGTTGGAGAGTGGCCCGCTCCCTACTCTACTAATTACGGAGATACCTGGACTCAGGACAATCCAATAGAAGGAGGAGGTGAGATTAGCACAATCAAGTTTACCAAAATTACTATGGGCCCAAATGAAGGACGGATCATCGGGGTGGGATACGACCCAGGCACCCCCGATGTTGGCGGATGGTCATACACTGACGACGATGGGGCAAACTGGACAGGCCACAACACTATAGCCGGAAGCACCAAGTGGGGAGCTGTCTATTATGAACCTATCACTGGCCGAGTTTGGGCAGGCACAAACGACCCAGACAATGAAATATATTATTCCCTTGATGATGGTCTTAGTTTTATCAATGTAGACCAAGGCGATCTGTCCAATGTTCTAGAAATTCACGAGATTATTGCCGATAGTAGCGGAGATACTATTTACGCAGCAGCCACTATTAGCGGATCTAGTTCAACCACTACATCTATTTTCTATACAACCGACACCGGTCTTACCTGGACACAGGCCACCAGAGATACTGCCGGCACCGCCCACGCCAGTGTTTATGATCTGGCTGTCGATTCCAACGATTACATCTACGCCATAACTTCAGGCGCTCATATTCTTAAGTCCACTGAGGCCTCGGGAACAGTTTTCAGCGAGGTCAGCATCAGCGACTTAAGTAATGCCCGCTCAATACACATAGACGGAAACGACGAGATAATTATTTCCAGTGCGGGAGGTATAATCTATCGTTCATTCGACGGGGGCAATGATTTTATAAATCAAACAGCGGAATCTAGCGCTGACATTAGTTACGTCCATGCTCTGATCCGAATGTCCAACTACACTTACTTACTGGGGACTGAAGGACCGATGAGCAGCGGTAATGCCTATTCGGGCACCTTCAACAATACACAAAATGAGACCACAGGACCGGTAATAACAACTAAATCCGGCACGGGTGTAATATTTTCCTCAATTTCCGCATTCAGTGAAACTTACCCCACTCCCAGCGAGACATCCACGGGCGTGAAATATCGAATTACCAATGACGATAATCAAGCCACCTGGTATTACTGGACAGGCAGCGAATGGGATGTTTCATCCGGCCTTGCCGATATGAACACCGCTGATACAATCAATACCAACATAGGCCAGTTTGACGACGATGTCGGCACAGGCACATTCCATTTTCAGGCATATTTAACCAATGCGGGTGGAGCGCATGTTAACGCGTCTGTAGCCTTAGATTATGTAGAGATTGAATATATTCTGGGAACAATTACTGTCACCGCGCCCAATGGTAACGAGGATTGGGGCGTAGGTTCAACCTATGACATTACCTGGACATCCGTAGGGCTGGGCAGCGGCAATATTATAGATATTACATACACAATCGAGGGACAAGATAGTCAAAACATCGTTGAAAACACCGCCAACGACGGCGCTTATGAATGGCAAATTCCCAATACTCCCGACTCACAAATTAAAGTAACCATCAGCAGCGGAGCCATCGAAGACTCAAGCGACGACTATTTTACAATTAGCGTTCCCGGGGGCAATGACAGTGATGGAACGAAGCCAACATCATCCATAAACCCCCTGCCCCAATATACGGGCGAAGCGGAATTCACCATCAGTGTGGCTGCCTCAGATAATGTGGGGGTCAGCTCGGTTAAACTTTATTACAGCAACCAGAGTGAAATTAACCACCAATTGTGGGGCACGGACAATAGCGCTCCCTTTAACTTCACATTTAACGCTGCCGGTCAATCTGCCTGGGGAGATGGCAGATATAATTTTTATGCCTGCGCTGAGGATTTCAGTGGCAACAGTGACTGCGCAGACAAGAATCTGCCTTTTGATGGAGAAACTTTGCCAACAATCGAGGCATACACAATTGTTGATACAATAGCTCCCCACATGCAGAGCGCCATCCCCAGCAATTTAAATACCAGAACAAGTGCTGACCAAGATGTGGCTATTGGTTTTTCTGAGGCCATAGACACAGCCACATTTGCCTACCAGCTCTACGCGACAGAAACAGAGGAAAGTGTCACCGGCCTGGAAACGGTCTGGTCAAACAACAACCAACAAGTCAGCATAAAGCACCCCACTCTCGAATACGATACATGGTATACCTTTAAAATCGTAAATGCCAAGGATTTGGCGGGCCATAACTTGGTAGAAAATTCCACACCGCTGGAGTGGTATTTCAAGACCATCGTTAAGCTGGACCCTGATTTGACTAACTCGACTATCAGGGCGGCCAAGGGAACCAATCCCGACGGAAGTTATAATACCGGCGATGTCGTCAGCTACACTATCACGCTGACAAACACCAGCGATTTACCCTCATCTAATACCGTTGCAACGTTAACTTTGAACAAGTTTTTGGTTTACAAAGTTGGCAGCGCCGACTCAACCAGCGGCACGGTTTCCCTTCAGCAGCAAAACGGACAAGTTACCGGCCTCAGGTGGAATGGAGTTGTCAGCCAAGGAAGCGACGCCACAATCACATTTCAGGCAATTATAGACGAAACAGTTGATAGTTTTCAGATTCAGCAACAAGTAGTAATTGCAGACGGCATTAATCCTGATTATGTTCCGGCTCCGGCTATTATTAATATTGCCTCTGCCGCCAATTTCAGCGAATCTACCATTACAGTCAATAAAACCGAGGCACCCGTTGGCAGTTCTCTTCACTATGAAGTGACAATTAAAAATACCGGCAGCACTATAGCACAGGCAGCTGTATTTAACACTTTACCAAGTGAAACAACCTACATACCGGGAACACTCAGAAGCGAGTCTGACCGATTGGTAGTCAGTTACAATAACGTGCTGAATCGAGTTGAGACAATTGCAATTATCCCGATTGGCGGATCAATATCATTCAGCTACTCGGCTTTAATCAAACCTCATTACGAAACCGGTTACATTATTGTTAATTCAGTCACTGCACAGGATATCACCAGCTCGAGCGAGGTATTTTCTATGCAGACCGAAACCAAGATAGATAACACAATTCTACTGTCGCCGGAGTTGTCTCAAGTCCTCCCCGTTCCAAACGCTACCGGCTTGGCATTGGACACCGAAGTTGATTTGGATTTTAATGTTGAGCTGAACCCATCAACTTTTCAGTTTACAGTTGGCTTCAAATACTACAATCAGCAACAAAATATCAGCGGCTGGCAGGCCCATTGGTCCAATGGAAATACTCATGTCAAACTAAAGCCCCCCAGTAATTTGGCCGTCGGCGCCACTTACGTTATAGATATCACCAATGCCGAAGATGTGGCCGGCAATATTCTGGCTGAATCAACTTTTCCCAAGAAATGGACGTTTACAACTGTTAGCCCTTCCATAACTGTATCGGAAACGGAGCCGCTGAAAATGGTAGAGCAGGGCCATTTGGAGGGGCCTATCATCGTTCAAATAATTGACACTACAACTGGAGAACCATATGTAACCCCGGACAATTTAACAATCAGCGTCCATACCACAAGCCCCACGGGGGAGATTATGTTAAAAGATCCAGACGGTACATACCGCCCGACGGCACATGTTAGGATCGCAGCTAACACGTCCGAATCCGCGTTTTATTACAGAAACTCCCGAGCGTCTCTGCCTGGTTTTGACACTTTAACTTTGTTTGAAAATCCATCACTCGGTTTCCCTGATGTGCAGATGCCAATCGTTGTCACCGACACACCGGTTACGACTACCCCTAAAGACACACTGGACATTTCCCTCCCCAGTCGAGAAATAGAAAATACTGACACTTTTAGCGAACCGCTATTAGTCAAGGCCAAGGACATATTCGGCAACTCAACCCAATTGCCCGAGATATTGTACTTCTACAGCCAGTCTAAAACCGGCAAATTTTATGACGGCAGTCTGAAAGAGTTGCCGACCGGCGTCCAAGTTCAAAATATCGGTCCGACAAATAACGTTCAGTATTTCAAATCAGAGAGTCCCCTAAATTCGGCCGTGTTTTATTATCGTGATATAACGCCCGGCGCAAGCATCATCACAATTTCAGATAATCCGCTCTCAGACAAAAAGACCGGTTGTGTAATTACTGCCCCTGACACCGGTTTCCGCAATGCCAGCGCAGTGCTGGAAGTTTTGGAGTCAATAGAATTCCACCAAAAACAGCCAGCGACCGCTAGATTGGCCAACATCATAGCCATCAACGACAACAGTGACCGCGTGCTTGATCATATTAAAATACTTCCCACAAGCACTCAGATGTTACCCAATACATCTAAGACATTCTACGCCCAAGGTTATGACACTCAGGGACGTGCAATTGAAAATTTGGTCTTCAAATGGTATACACCATCAGATGGCGGAACAATTAGCACCGATAGCTCAGATAAAATTGTCTTCACGGCCAATGCGACCATCGGCACCTTCTATGATGCAGTGATGGTAGTGGCTATGTATAACGGCGAAATCAAGTACGCAACCAGTGATGTAACAATTACCGACATAGTTAAATACGAACAGCCAACCACCCTGCCGGTTAGCGGCTGGAATGGTCTGCAAATTGTGTTTATGGTCCTGACTCTCATAGCGGCCGTGCTTCTGGCTTGGGTTGAACACTACGACAAAGTCCATTTCAAGCCTAAAGATTAGAACATACGGAGCAGAAAATATTCTATACTAAATATTGGATACCAAGATAATGAGAAAATTTCTACATCATTTCAGACGCGACAGAAAATATTTCCGACACGATCGGTGGACGGTGTTTGGCATATTGGCTGCGGTTACCCTGCTTGTGCTGCTTGTCAACTGGACTCGCCTGTCGACTCCCAAGGACAGCAATCTGGTTCTGACAGTTAGCAAAACCGCCATCAGTGAAAATGTAATTCCGGCAGACGGAAGTACATTCAGCAATGTCGGAATTTGGGTTCAGGACCAAAACGGACTGCCAGCCGATTCGGTCTGGATCGGATTAAAAATATACGAGCCGTCCCTAAGGACACCCGCTATGACTTACCTTGATTGGTATAGCCCTGAACCCGAAAGGGCGTTCTATCAAACTAACCGGGGCGGATGGGTGGAATTTCCGATCGCGTCGAAGATCGCCGGCGAAATCGAATATCATATTTATACTGCCGATCCAAAAGCTCCACAAAATCAAAAATACCAGAATCTAAATTCTAGCTTTGTAGTTACCTTCGAATAAAATTCCTAATATCCCAAAAATTTCTGCTTCGTTTGATGGGGTGAGGGCGTTAAAAAACAGATTCTATTCAACGGCTCATATGAGCCGTTGTCATTTTTAAGCATCTCCTCCCCTTTGCGAAGCAAATACTCCCCATTGAACAAATTGTTTAAGCTAATTAGAAAATCACCAAGTTTGGATGAGCATGTTTGAGCCGTAGGCGAGTTTGCGGTTAAACCCAGACAGGGTGATTTTATATTTTGGCTAACAATTTATGAATAGGGTGTTCTTTTTTGCGTCTCTTTTTGGACAAGCAAAAAGAGACCGTTGGTGAAGCACAACGCTGCGCTTCTAAACATGCTTATCCAGCTCCTCATTTACCAACATATCGGCTTCTGCATTTTCTTCGCGCGGAATGTGCGTGTAGGTAATTTTTCTAAACGGCAGACTCAGCTTATTTACCTGTTCAAATAACGGCTTTAGGCCCTTATTTTTTACTTTATAATTTCCCTTCAACTGTTTAACGATAAGTTCGCTATCCAGATACGCATGTATTTCGATGTTTTCCAGCGGCAGCTCTGCCAATTCAACAACCAATTCCAGCGCCCGGATTAAAGCAGCATACTCGGCCACGTTATTAGTGGCCTCCCCCAAATAGCTGGAAGCTGTTTTTATCTTTTTCTTCTGAGCATCCAAAATCACAACCCCTGTCGCTGCCGGACCGGGATTTCCCCGAGCTCCTCCGTCGGTGTATATGTAGTATCTGGCCATAGCCTTATTAAACTAGCTTTCCTCAAAGAACTCAATGTATCAATTGACAAAAGGATAAAAATATGATACAATGATGATACTAGAAAGATTGTTTCCAAAACAAAAACAAACACGAAAATGACCAAAAAACTGCAAAAAATCCTCAGCTTCTCAGTGGCGTTTTCTTTGGTTGTCCAGCTAATAGGTGTTACTCCCCTAGCCGGAGCTTTAGCTGCCACCAGGGAGCAAACCAATGACTGGTTCAGACGGAGTTCACAAGCCGAGACCGATATCAACGTTCTCATGCCCGAAGTTGAGGAGCTTCAGGCAAAACTTGACGCCGTAATTCAATCAGAAGCCAATTTAGAAAGGACTGCCAGTACAATCCATCAAAAATTAGAGGAAGCTAAAGTATCACTCTTAAGTGGTCCTCTGTCATTGGCCAGTATATATATGCTTGCAGACAAGGCAGGTGGATTTGCTGACTTCATCAGAAAATATGGCGTCTACTGGAATGTTAAAATGAACGCCGAGCAGTATAAAGATTGGTTCGAAGAAAACAGAACTAAATATGAAAAAGCCCTGGCAAGCGCGGAATCAGAAGAGAAAGAAGCTGAATTGTCAAAATATCGGCTTGATTATCGTGTCCCCAACCAAATCCTCCACGAGAGTGAGATCAAAGAGATCAACGGACAAATCGCCCACATTCTTGATGGTGTTGCCAGCCACAATATTGATGATGAATGGGCCAAGATTGCTGCTGAAACACTAGACAATATAGATATTTCTGAACTGCTAGTGGAAGGAATTAAATTATCAGATATCGGGACTTCTGATGAAATCAGAAAAAGCTTGGATGAAAAGCGCAGGAAATTGATTCTGTCCAAGTCCCAACTCAATCAGGTTGAGCGAGAAAAACTCGAAGATATCTTCATCGAACACGAAGACGAAGCAATTAGAACGGCTTACCAAGAGGCCTCTAGAGTTATTGATGAAAATATTACAACGATTGCCGAAACAGAGGCCAAGCTGGCAGGCATAATCAAAACTAAACAAAATTTTCAAGAAGCCATTGCCTTTGCCCGCGAGCGACTGGGACTGGCTAAGGCGGTCTATCTGCATGAAGCGCCTAAATTTTCCAGCCTCTCAATGCTGGAAGCAGCCGGCGGCTTAAAAGATTTCGTTAAAAAGGGCTCTTATGACGGCGTAGTTATCGATTTGCCGACATATGAGAAGCTATTCGAAGATAACAAAACAAATTACAAACGGTTGTCTGAAGAGATCAAAAAACTAAATGATGACATTAAAAGATTGGAGGAAGATACAGAGCTTGATGAAGCTGGGCGAGAATCGTTGGCTGAGAAACAAACAGCGTTAGTCGAAAAACAGGCAAAGCTAGAAGAAGAATACGGACTAACCCACACCATCCCCAATGAAATTTTATACAAAGAAGCCATTGAACAGATTGATGAATGGGACGAGTACATCCGTGATTCTGACATCAGCGACAGCACTTGGATGGACAGATTAGGAATAGTGTTAGGAGCCACAGACAAATACACTTTGGCGGACTACTTCGCCGGCATCGAGGAGACCGCCGGACACATAAAAGACATTCAGACACTCTTTGAAGATGGAATTACCCTTGATGATTTAACCAACGAAGAAAATATAGACTTCGAGCTCCGGGAAGCCCAAACGCAAATTAAAGAATCCTTGGATACAATGTTGGAAATACTCCCCCGGCAGGCATCTACAACTCTGATTCCGACTCTTAACAATGGTACTAATTTCTTCACCGAGCTGGTAAACGCATACATCAACATCGAAATCATCTCTACGGAATCCACTCTTATGGTGCCATTTGATCCGAACAACCCAGCCGATTCCAGTACGCTCATTACCGCCCGGGTCACCGATATTAATAACGAGCCAGTAATTGGCGCTCGGGTCACTTTCTCCAGCGGCAATGCCTACTTCCCTGATAATTCCGGCGGCTTTTCAGCCACAGCTACTCAATTGACTGTCCAAGATCCAAATATTGGCGGAACTTTCAGTGGAACAGCTCAAATCGAATATACTGCCACTGATGGCGAAAAACAAGCTAACCGATATGAGGAGGACACAGTTGATATCTATGCCGCAGCCACCATCGAGCTTGAGGACGGCACAACCAGCAAACCGGTATTTGCCCACCTTGAATTAACCAAGAAAAACCGCAATCGACTAAAATCTAGCCCGCTGGACCCTGAAGAAGAGAGGCAAAAAGACGAACAAGCCAATAAAAAAGTTGAAGAACTGGCTTTCGCTGCCCGGTCTAATCCCGGCAATTTAGTTTTTGATATGACTGCCGATATTTCCCCTGAGAACAATCTTGACGGCGCTAAAGAAGCTATCGCGACTATTAGGGTGCAAGCTGCTTATTCCACGCAAGTTACCGGCAAGCGCGATGCCAAAACTGGCATCCCCCAGTATGTGGACGAAAATGGTCGTGAGATCAGACAAGACCAAAAACCAAGCCTTGCCCCCGAGCTACAAATGTTTGTTCAAATGTCAGATGGCGAGAAGATGGCAGCTTCATTCAAATACAAAAATAAGAAAAACAAGTTTCGCAATTGGGTAATGACGGACAGTGAAGAGAGGGATATTAACGAAGCCGAGGGCTTAGTAGAAAAAACTGTATCTTGGACATTGAATGAAAAAGTTGAGCGGGTATTAGCCCTTAATCCCAATATCCCCGGTGTTCGGACCATTGATATTTTGGCCGAGCTAACTTCCGGCAGTTTGCACAATGCCCGGGAATTCAGGGATACCCTGCGCGAGCAGGGCTACCCGGAATACAAAGCCGAGGCTAACAGCTGGCCACGCTTGGCAGTCCAATCGGCCTTTGATCGGACAATCAGATGGTTTGCACCTGCATTCGCCCAAGATATTCCCGAAGATTCTGAAGAAGATCCAGAGCCAATCGTCGATCCAGAGGAAAATCCCAAGGAAATCCCACCTGAGGAAACTCCAGATGATCCCGAAGATACTCCCGAAGAACCAAATTGGGACAGAGGCCAAACTGTTCAATATGATGAAGACGGAAAACCCCTCCCCGGCCAGGATAGCGCCAGCAATATATTCGTGTTGGCTTCAAGAACAATCAGCTTCTTGCAGGATAATCCACTTCCAGAACAAGAGGTTGAGTTTGAACTATCTGCTAACCCGTCCAAAATCGAAGAAGACGGCCAAACCGAAGTTCAATTAACTGGTAAGCTCACTGGTATAACATGGGAAACCGCCCACGAAACAAATAATAGCTCAATAAAGAGTAAATCTTGGCCCCTCCACGCTTTTGCCAATATATCTATTACTAGTACGGATGATGAGCTTGGTTCCGTAGAAAATGAGATTGTTGAAATCGGCAACAATGGCATATTCAAAACAATTTATAAAACACCTTCAACCAAAGGCAACAGAACTATTACTATCTCTGTTAGCGGCGATGAGGCATACGATAAGGACAATCAGAATTTTGGTGCGTTTTCCGCTTCCGTAACTATAGAACACGGCCAGCCAATCGAGAAGATGACTGAAGGCGACGCCAGATTCTTGCTGGGAGAAGACAGCAACTCAGATCGCATACTAAGAGTTTACGGCAGCAGAATTGATGCCGTTACCGATTATAGTTTTAGAGGCCGCTATGTAAAAATCTACGGGCCACTGGGAGGACTAACCCAAAATCTTGGCACGCGAATCAATGATTTGTCTTACCTTACTCCCCCAACACCAACTCGTAATCCCACCATTGATCAAGAAACACTAAAACAAAATCAAAATCTTTACGAAAATAATCTTAGCCGATGGGAGAATATCAAGCCCCTGCGGGCCGACTTTGGTTCCACTAGCGACTTCAACGATGCTCTTGAAAACTGGCAGAACAACAAACCAGATCCAGAAGATTTTGGACTGGCAGTTGAATATCGCTACGTGATAATTAACACCGAACTGACAGACCTGTCCGGCAATCCGATTACTGAGGGAACTGTCGTAGGAGAATCATTAAATCGAACACAAGCCAAGGCACATGAACATTTGATCGCTGCCGAGGGTGAAAAGGATGAGTACTTTTATCGAGGTGGCACTAGCGGAGCTAAATTGGAGCCTCGCATTAATTCAGGCGGGGAATCAACATTTTACTATGCCCCCGGACAAGCCCCGGCAGGAGACATCGGCAAGTTACGTTTTTCAAACACCTATTCAACTAAAGGCAGACGCAAAACATTGGAAGTAAATGTTGATATCCCCGTTGTTGATATTGAAGAAGCTCTTAAAGATAAAAAGCCAACAATTAAGGTTATAGTTGTTCCTCCCAAATATGCTGAAACTCAACGGGAAAAAATTGACAAGTGCAGAGAACTTTACGACCCTCGTAACCACGAAGAAAGTACAAAAAAAGTCCAAGAATGTATTGCTAATGTTAGAAAAGAAAATCTTGAAGATTTTCGCGAAAGGCTTCTTGGAATCGGTGATGAAAATGAAACCGAATACGAACACTTCGCTAAGCAGGCCTATAAATTAAAAATAACTGTAAAACCACCCAAGGATGGTGACGATCCAGCCGGCAGAGTAGTCACTGCATCTGCCGAGCCTGTAGCTACATTCATCCCGCCTCCCGGGAAAAAAGTGGCCTACAAAAAAGACCCATTTGGCAACCTCATCCCAGAAAACTTTGGCGATGACGATAATAACAATCCCTATCCTCCTCCAGAACCTCTACCGGGTGATTTTGGCGGCATCGAAGTGCCAATTGATAAATCTTTAGATACACCGGGCACAATCAGTTTTACATTAGATGAAAAGGGAGAATTTGGAACCCAAACAGGCAGAGAACTTCTAATTTTGCCCAATTCGCTGCCTACTCGAATTGTATTTATGTACACCGATTCCAAGGGTGTCCATACTTATACAGTTGTAATTAAAGGAAAACAAAAGTTGAAGGAGATGAAGGATCCGGCAGTACCAAGTCCATTAAAACAATGTAACCGTGATGGACTATTTGAGTTGTGTATCGAAACTACTGCAAATACTATAGCCCCCAAAGGTACGAGAAAAATTACTGTTAGCTTGGACTTCACTAATGAAGCTAAAGAAAAAGATCGTAGCATTATTGAAAAAATATTGGGTGGAGGAGTCAGTCTGCCTGTCGGATTAAGAGTGGATGGAATTGGTGATATGGGACAATTCATTGGCTACAGTGAAACCAACAAACAAGGACAACCAAATGTTGCTTGGAATTTTAAAGGTAAAGTTCCTAATAGTGAATGGGTATTATACGAAGCCGATGCGGCCCCCAATAAACCGGTTCATCTAGAAGCTGGAGTACTTTACAAAGCAGGTTTGAGTATTTTCCCAACAGACACAAGAGTTAAATTGACATTGAAAAAAGATCCCAATTCACCGACCGAATCTGAACTTAACGAGATAAAACAAGAAAATCTAATCACTGAGAAAACAAAGCCAATTGACACTGATGGTGATGGTGTCTCAGATAAAGATGAGAAAAAGGCTGGAACCGATCCCAACGATCCAGATGATAAACCTAAAGACACTGATGGTGATGGTAAATACGATTATGAGGATCCGGACATAGATGGAGATGGCATAGCCAACGAGAATGACGAAACACCCTATGGCGATACTGACGAACTAGGCGACAAGGACGATGATGCTGGTGAAGGCGACTCTGATAATGGTGAGGATGAAAATGGCGAACCAGGCGACGAAGACTCATCCCCGGAATCTCTCCCAGCATTTGAATTTGACACCACCAAGCCATTTGGCTCTGCCGTCGACATAGATGAATCTTGGAATAGCGCTAAGGCCGTAATCCAGAACAGCCCACTGCTTTCTCCAAGGCAAAAAGACGATTTAAATAAAGCACAAGGAATGGCCGCTGCTAATCTTTTAACTAACATAGTCCGGCTTAACCTTAAAGACACCACATTCAAAGATGACCCTGGATTAAAAGAGCTAGCCGACACAGCTATTGGGCTCAGGCTACTGGCAGAGTTATCTGCGACAGAAAACAGCAACAGCAGCGAAAGAGAAAAACAGTTCTTTGAACAAGCTGTCGATTTCTATCTTGAAAACAACAGCTTTGAGAGTATCGAAGCACTCAGTGATTTAAACAGATGGAAGTTTGACAGATTAATGGAAGAAGTTTTACGAAGTTATGAAAGTATGGGGTTTGACCCATACACTAACCAAACAAATATTCCAGAGTTAAGCCCGTATGCGCCTGACTTTGAAGCAACTATTATTAAAGCCAGGCAGACCGTCCGTAATAATTCTCTGCTTGATGCTTCTGAAAAAGATCGGCTGAACCACAATATCGACATCATTGGAAGCAATCCAACTATGTTGGCCGGAGGTACGTACTACGGTTACATAGAATCTGCTGTTCGACAAGCTACTGAGGGAGTTGCTAGCGGCAATCCAGAAGTCAAAGAATTATATGGCATGCTTAATGATATTTTGCTAGACACTATTTTAATATCCAGCTTAAAAAACAACAGTGAAACCGATAAAGCCAATGCCAAAAAGTGGGTGGATAGAGCCCGCGGTGGCCAGCTGTCTGAACTGGAAAAATTAACTACCACGCCCGATTGGAGCGGCAGTTCCGATGCGCGAAGAATCCAGCGCTTAATTGAAAAACTCCGGTATAATAGAAATCGAATGGGCTTAGACAGCGATTCACCGAACGATGGTTCGGGCGAGGATATGCCATTGTGGGGCGGCGGCATCAGCAGCGCATTTGATAACCTGTTTAACATCTTCGGCACTTATGCCGGGACTGACGGGGCTGCCAGCGCTAATCCGGTAGTAAATATATGGAATCTAATCACTAATTTCTTCAGCAACCTGTTTTCAAGAAATTAATTATGGAAAATCAAAATAATCCTAACCCAAATAGTGAGAATCAAAATTCTGCTGAACAGCAGAATAATCCACAATCGGGTAAAGACAAGCAGGATTCTGCCGAAAGGCAGGATAATCAGCAACCAAACCAAGGAAATGAAAATCAACCTCCGAATCAAGAACCGAAGAACACTAATACCCCTCCCCCCGAACCTACATCCCCCCGTCCTGATGAACCCACACCCCCTCGTCATTCTGAACTTGGTTCAGAATCCCAAAGCAAAATCCCGAAACAAGTTCGGGATGACAGTGTAAAAAAAGATACAGCGCCTGTCGAAGAACCGGAAGATATGTTAGCCGGTACTGATGAAACTCCAGCTTCTACACCCGAAACGCCAGTTGCTTCAACACCCACTCCTCCGCTCCATTCTCCTGAGCCCCTATCTCCTCGTCATTCTGAACTTGGTTCAGAATCCCAAAGCAAAATCCCGAAACAAGTTCGGGACGACCAAGAAAAAAACAATATTGGTACAAAATCCAAAAAGGGTTGGATTTGGTGGATAGTCATAAGTTTAATATTAGCTGGCGCTGTCGCCACTTACTTTTTGGATCTTTGGCCGGATTGGCTGAGTTCTCCCATTAGCTCTATCAGCGAAGTTTCAGAACCGGAAGAAAGTTTTGTTCCGCTATTTCCCCGCTCCTCGACTATGCCCAATGGCAGCATTACTATACAGGGCAAAACTCCGAGAATAATAATTTACAATTTAGAGCCGTCCTTCGACAGACAATTCAGCTACCAACTAGTTTTGTCCGGGGACAGTTCTCAGTTTGAAGTCGGAAGTTTCGATGGCAGCAATGAAGAAGGAGAGCCAATCAACCTAGACGGCAGCGATGTAAAGCTGAGGTCCATAGACGATGCTACAAATTATGACACAGCCACAATCAAAATAGTTTCAAGATCGTCTAGTCCGCAAACATCTACTATCATGGAGGGTTCGCTTGTAGCGAAGACAAGTTCCGTAGTTTCAGCTGATCTAAATTTCCCCTACTTGTTTGACAGAATTGGTGCGGGAGTTGAAATGAGCATCGTTCGGGGCGGAGAAAGCACTATTAATTTTGACGCTACATCTCTCCCCGACTTAAACGCTATTGGCTATGAATACGAACTGCGGCTTGTTGAATTTGAAGGCCCTAATGTGGCTGGCGAACTTACCCTGGGTCGGTTCCAGGGCAACACTGCTGGTTCGACTAATTTCACTGCCAAAACCAGCAGAAACTTGAGTCGATTCAATCAAGTGGTTGTAAGTTTGGAACCGGTTTGGGACACCAACCCGACCATTTCTCAAATAAAACCCTTCTCTGGAGAGATTTAAATATAATATGTCATTCTGAATTCATTTCAGAGAATCTTAGTAATAAAAAAGAGCAGGATGTGTGGCGCACCCTGCTACTTTGGATTTGTGAGGAGCAGCTACTTGGTGATATTCACCAACTTGTGAATAATTGAAACAAGGAAGACTCCTTCTTCATACGGAGTAACTATCAAGTAAAATAGTGATTCTTCGGAATCACTCCACATTGATAGTTGGAGCAGCTTGTCACAACTATAGGTCATTGTACTACCGTCAACAGCAACTGGTTCAATGTATTCATTTTTGGTAAAAACATACCTAATGTTGCTACCAACAGTTTCTTGTTTCCCGGTAGTAGAGTACAAACCGTGAACAGACGAATTCCAATCATCAGAGAAATCAGAATAGTCAACAGTAATCTCATCACCACGCGGAAGATACCATGGCCCATTCATTAAGGCGACATCAAACTGTTCAGAAGTTGCCGACTCACTCAGACCCGAATCCCAAACTACCGTTCCAACTTCCCCATCAGCCCATGGCACGCTGTTGACCTCGGTGCCATTAATGATGAGCTTGGGGCCACCGGATGAAGTTGGCAACAGATTGCAACTGGCAACCAGCCACAAAACCACAATGATAATGAACGCTATAGTTCTCACTCTTATCACCTCCAAGGTGAGAATACAGTTTGTTGCCTGTATGTTAGCTCTCAGAGCTAAAAAAGTCAACGGCTCATGAGCCGTTGAAGATTTAAATCTAATCCCGTACCATCTGGTACCGACATGGTCGGAGTGGGCGGATTCGAACCGCCGACCTCATCGTCCCGAACGATGCGCGCTACCCCTGCGCCACACTCCGCGGAGCCGGAGGGGAGATTCGAACTCCCGGCCTCTACTTTACGAAAGTATTGCTCTACCCCTGAGCTACTCCGGCTTACCTCTACTTCTAATATACTTTACTCAAATAAATAAAAAACACCAATAATTTGCCGTCCATTTTGTTCCTGGGGAAACCAGGTGGGGTTCCTCATGCCATGCCCCCGAGCACAACATATGCAGATCCCCTAGTTGATAGTGTAGGATCAAATGCAGAAACGACAAGTTAATGGTGCTACTCCTATTATATCACGGAAAAAATAAGTCAAATTGGAACCTGGGGATAAAATCTAGAACGGCATAATGCTAGAGCCAACTACCCATTGTATTAATGCAATTACCGGCTCTAGCAGCGTAAAAATAATATTCGTACCAATTAGCCTGTCAGCGAAAATAAGCAACAGCAAAAGAATAGGCCCAGTCCGCTCCAGAGCCAAGATTCGGCTGTGGCTCATACCAAAATTACTCAAAATCAAATACAAAACTTTGGAACCGTCCAGCGGTGGAATTGGAATAAGATTAAACGCCGCCAAAAAAATGTTCAGTGTAACCACGATGGCCAGAAAAACATAAATCGGGCTGTCTGGCAATGCTTGGTGGGTTATAAGATAGATTCTGCCCGGCAGAGCGAATAAAAAAGCCAACAAAATATTCGACACTGGCCCGGCTAGCGCCACCATCATTTCACCAAACCTGCCCCTTTTAACAAAACTGGGGTTATATGGCACCGGTTTCCCCCATCCAAAGCCAACCAAAAATATTAAAATGGTACCCATCAGATCTAAATGGGATATAGGATTAAGAGTTAGACGGCCAGCCATTTTAGCAGTTGGATCACCCAGCATTGTAGCTGCCCAAGCATGCGAAAATTCGTGGATGGTGATCGCTATTATCAGGGCCACGACAAAAAACACAAAGGTGTCGAGTTGTTGGAAAATCCCCAGCAGCATAAAAATCTTGTTCTAATTTATCTTTTTTGTTAATCTAACTTAGTCATTATAATTCTTTATTAGTTTATCAGTCTATCAGTTTATTAGTCCACTTATGTCCAAAGTATGCGACATCTGCCACAAGGGCCCGACCACCGGCCACAATGTCAGCCACTCGAAGCGCCACACCAAACGCACCTGGCATCCTAATTTGATTACCAAAAGGATGATGATCAACGGGCACATGCAAACTCTGAGAATTTGCGCTAAGTGCCTAAAAACTTTGTCCAAAGCTCCGCGTAAAAAGCCTACTCGTACTGTTGTATCTGCCACGGGCAAGCCAAAGCCCAAATCATAAAACCAATCGGCCCGTACTTGGGCCAATTATCAGTATCACTTTTAACGGCTCAAAATATGAGCCGTTAAAAAATATCTACGCCAACCCGCAGACAGCTCTAAATGTTATATTGTAAATAGCCGCGCGGGTGTAGTTTAATGGCAGAACGTGACCTTCCCAAGGTTAAGACGGGAGTTCGATTCTCCTCACCCGCTCCAATTAGGAAAACACTTTGGAGTATGGACGAACCTAGCCTTGCGGCGGTTCTCATCCTGTCAATCACTACGGGCTGATGCCCAAACAAGTTGGGCGCCAACCCGTGGCGGAGAGGGTGGGATTCGAACCCACGATACCGGAAATCCGGTATAACGCTTTTCGAGAGCGCCCCTTTCAACCACTCAGGCACCTCTCCGTAATTTTTTAAAAAATTTCTGTAGCAACCCCTTGGTTTTATCTTTATCTTTTACCTTTTCTATTTCTAATTTCGGAAAAAGTTTTTTTAATTGTTTTTTAGTGAGCTTACTTGCAACCGAACCGAATAGGGGGTCATCCAAGAAATAGATTATTTTTTTGATTCTGGCGTTGGCTACAGCTCCCAGGCACATTAGACACGGTTCCAAATTAACTATCAGTGTACAGTTGTCCAATCGCCAATCACCAACTTTCCTAAACGCCTGTCTCAATGCCCTAATCTCAGCGTGTTCTGTTGAATCCCTTCTGCCGTGAGACAAATTGTACCCTCGACCGATGATGTTACCTTGGCCATTGATAACGATAGCTCCGATCGGAACTTCTTTTTTATCAAAGGCCTTTTGAGCCAGTTTAGCGATTTCGTTGATATATTTTTCCATACGAGTTTTTAAAATAATCTTTCAACATAGATTTAATTGTTGTTTTACCTTTTGCTGTTTTAAGATACATTTCTCTTCTTTCCCCATCTCTTTTTGACTGATATGCCTCATAAAATATTAATTTTAATGGCTGTCTATTTTGGGTTGATGGTGATTTGCCGGAATTGTGTTCGTAAAATCTGCGCTTTAGATTCGATGTTGAACCCACATAC
>QMNG01000007.1 GCA_003647645.1 candidate division Kazan bacterium
GGGACAAGAACTTCTTTCATACACTTATCGCAGTGCTTTTATGGTATCTTGAGGATGATAAATAAACAATGTCTGTATGAGGAAACCAGTATCATTTTCAGGAATTCAGCCCAGTGGCGTGCTTCATATTGGAAACTACTTGGGAGCCATTACTCAATGGGTAGAAAGCCAAAATAAGCACCAGAATATCTTTTGCGTAGTGGACCTGCATGCCATTACTGTTCCCCAAAACCCAAAAATCCTAAAAGAAAAAATCTACGAAATCGCCGCTATCTATTTGGCAGCCGGCATAGATCCTAAAGAATCCATTATTTTTGTTCAATCCCAAGTGCCGGCCCACAGCGAACTGGCTTGGATTTTGAATACTATTTCTAAAATGGGCGAGTTATCTCGGATGACTCAATTCAAAGATAAAACCAACAAAATCAAAAAAGAAAGTATTCCTGCCGGACTATTCACTTACCCGACACTAATGGCGGCAGATATTCTTTTATATAATGCTAACCTTGTGCCAGTTGGCGAAGACCAGAAGCAACACGTGGAACTAACCCGCGTTCTAGCCCAAAGATTTAATCACCGCTTTGGCAAAACTTTTGTTGTACCCGAGCCGGTTATAAGAACATCCGGCGCTCGAATTATGGGTTTGGACAATCCTGAAGACAAGATGAGCAAGAGCGCTGCCAGTCCGGCTAATTACATTGCCTTAACTGACAAGCCGGAAGTTATCCGCAAAAAAATTATGCGGGCAGTTACCGACTCCGGCACCAAAATTAAATTCGATAAAAAACGCAAAGGGCTTTATAACTTACTGACTATCTACAAACTTTTCTCCGGCAAGACCGAAGCCCAGATTGAGAAACGCTTTAAAGGCAAAGGATACAGCGATTTTAAGAAAGAGCTAGCAGATTTGATAATCAAAAAACTGGCTCCTGTTCAGAAAAAAATCACTCATTATATGAAAAATAAAAAACTGCTCGACCGTATTCTGGCCGACGGCGCTAAACGAGCCGAGAAAATTGCCAACCCAACGCTCAAAGAAGTTAAGCAAAAAATCGGGCTGATAGTTTAGTACTTACGCACGTAAGTACTAACGTAAGTACTCAAATATTTATGAAACATACGCGTAAACTAACCCGCATCGGAACCCACAGCTACGCAATTGTTATCCCCAAAGAAATTGTAGCCAAGTTTGGCTGGAAAGAACGCCAAAAAATTTCTATTACCGAAAAGCCCCGCAAGGGACTGGAACTGAAAGATTGGAAAAGAAGGTAAAAAAACAGTCCCAGATATAACGCCGGGACTGTACGATGCTGTACGATCAAGAAGGAACAAAACGAGCAACTAATCCGTTGAGCCCATAAGCCAGAAGAACAAGCAGCAGGACAGGCAAGGCGGTAAAAACAATTCCCAGAGAGGAACCCCAAAAACCCAAATCTGTCCCTAGAAAAATGAGTGCCCAAAGGACCGCAACAAACCATAGCCAGAGCCCAAGCTCCAGGCCATTGAATAATTCTTTGGTTAGAGCTCCTTTTGCTCTTCCCAGAGCCGCTAAGAGCAGGAGGGTAATGGGGCCCAAGAACACCCCTGCCAACATAGCCATTAGCGTAAACAGCCATTCGAGCATAAAATACAAACGGGCAGAAACCTCTTTCCAGGAACGAGCAGGGTCCCACCACTTGCCGCTGGATCGCTCAGAAATCTTACGGACATTGAGGGCCACAGGCCAGGTAAATTCCCGATTCCCATAGCGCCTCACCTGCTTCCAGGTAAACCGAACCAGAATCCAGAAAGTCAGCAGGAAAAAGGCGATGAAAGGGAGATCAAACGAGCGAGAGTAATACTCGGCCGCCACAAAAGGCACACGCCCGTCACTGCCAGAGAGTAAGCCGATGATGTAAAACAGGATAGTTCCGAGAACTATTACAAGCCCCTGCCACATCGCTTCCACCTCCTTTTAGGGGAAATTTTTGTTGGCAAATCAAGCAACAATACTACCCCACATATACTCGCAAGACCCATCTCTGTAAAGGGTAATTAGTAATGGAGTTTAAGCAGAAATTTGGGTTGGTTTGGTAATTAGATTAGTTAGCTCCTGTTTCATTTTGTCCAAAATTGTTTTATCTTTGGCTTCCAAGTTAAGCCGAAGCAGCGGCTCATTGGAGCTCGGCCGGACATTGCACCACCAATCTTTCGAGCTAACGGTTAGCCCATCTAATTTGTCTATGTCCAAACCGGCATATTTTTTTTCCAATGCTCCAAAAATCTTTTCAATGTCTCCAACCCGGAAGTTCATTTCGGCAATCGATGCATATCTCCTGTGGGGAGCAAGTAATTCACTTAAGGTCTTTTTCTTTTCAGAAAGCAGCGCCAGCACTAAAACAGCTGCGATTAAGCCGGAATCGGCGCAAAAATTATCTTTGAAGAAATAGTGCCCCGAATGTTCCCCGGCGAAATAGGCCTTGTGGCGCCTCATATCCTTTTTTATATATCCATGCCCAACCTTGGTCCTATACGATTTGGCATTATATTTTTTAATTACATCGTATACATTCCAGCCGCAAATCGCATTGTACAAGACCACGCGTTTGGAATTCTCAGACAGAACTTTGTCTATAATTAACGCCGTCATCTCGCTGCCGTTTACCCACCGCCCGTTATCATCAATTAAAAATACTCTGTCGGCATCTCCGTCAAAGGCCATACCCAAGTCGGCGTTAACTTCCACAACTTTTCTCTGTAGATCCGCAGTATTTTGAGGTTCAATCGGACTGGGCAAATGATTGGGAAAGTTGCCGTCCGGCTTAAAATACATTTCTACCAGCTCAACCGGCAGATGCTTGAATAGTTCGCGCACGATCGGTCCGGCCACTCCATTGCCGGCATCTACTATAATCTTCATCGGCTTGATCTTGGCAACATCAACGAACGACAGAACATGTTTTATCCAATCAGGCAACAGATCCAACTTTTTTACACCCGCTAATTGGAAATTGGAAATTGGAAATTGGAAATTACGATTTTTGACAATGTCAAAAATCGTTTCTATCTCCCCCGCCCCTCCGACTGTACCGCCGCCGCGCTGGTTAATCTTGAGCCCGATCCATTCCTTAGGGTTGTGCGAGGCGGTGACATTAATTGTAATATCGAAATCTTTTGCTCCGGCTGCCCAGGCCATCATGTCTGAACTTGCCATCCCGCAATCAGTTACTTCACAGCCCGCATCTAAAAACCCTTGGCAAACTGCTTTGTGAATTTGCGGGGCAGACAATCTGGCATCCCGACCAACTGCCACCTTTTGGCACTTTGAATATTCAAAAATTGCCCGGGCTATTTTATAAGCGTCTTGCTCATCCAGTTCAGTCGGATATATCCCCCGAATATCATATGCCCGGAAAATACTTTTATCCATGCAACCATAATAACACTTTCTTTTCTGGATTCCCGCCTCCGCGGGAATGACAGCTAGGGGAAATTCCTTCCTCTTGCCGTCAGGCAATAATCCGCATTGGAGACAAAGCGTTCTGAATTGAATTAAATCTTTTAGGGTGAAGCCGCATGTCTGAGTCCGTCGGCTGGCGGACGAGTTCGGCAAGAACATCTGAAAGATTTAATCAATGAATAGCTTTGGCGAACACAGCGGCCAGTTTGGTGCTACCGTTTGCTGGTTCAAATGGTAGCGAAAAAGCTAGCCTCTGGCTACAACTAAGGCAGATACTTTTTGGGCCCCGGCCTGCTTCAAAACCTTAGCGCACTCTTCCAGTGTCGCTCCCGTGGTAATGACATCATCGATTAACAGGATATTATCCCCCACTGCTGAGCGCTGAACCACAAAGGCGTTTTTAATATTGAGTAGTCTCTGCTCGCGAGTTAGCTTTGTCTGTGAAGCCGTATTGCGATTTCGCCGCAACATTTTAACAAAGGCAACATTTAATTTATTTGAGAGATATTTCGCCAGCAGCTCAGATTGGTTAAATCCCCGGGCTTTCTCCCGCTGTCTGGCCAGCGGCACTGGAACTACCACAAAATCCCTGAGCCCATTGCGCAAAGCAGCTGAAACCAAAATACTGCCCAAAATTTCTGCTAAGTCAGCTAACTTATCATATTTTAACCTGTGAATTAACGAACGAATCGGACCGATTCCAAAATGAGCAGCCACTACTACTGAATGTAAATCAGAATGCCGACGGCAGATTTCACAGGTTCTGCCCATTTTACTCAACCTGCCGCAACGGTAGCAATTTTGCTGTTTCAAAAATATAATTTCTCTCGCGCAATTAAAACACAGCCACCTGCCCAGATGACCACATTCCACGCACCGAGATGGCGCTATCCCCTCTTTGACGAATTCCAGAATGTTATTGAAGAGGCCCAACAATAACATCGGTGTAATAATATTTCAGAATCTCGTCATATTTAAATCCGGCATCTGCCATATTCCTAGCCCCCCACTGGGCCAAACCAACGCCGTGCCCCCAACCTTGGCCAGTAAACTGGAAATCTGGACTGTCAACATAGCCCACCGTCTGAACATCAAACTTCATACTTCGAATCTCGTTGTTACTAGTTAAATAGTCAAAAGTATAGAACGGTACCGATATTTGGCGGCCGCTTCGCATGGTGAAGACAATGGTCTTAGCCCGACCAGATGCAAATTTTTCAGCAACTTCAATTTTATCTATTATATCGGAAGATTCAGCCGCAATCCCCAGAGTGTTGTCAAACCTATCCAATAAATAGTCTTGGGTAAGAGTATATTGCCAGTTAATTGGTTTAGCATAGGGATCTTCCACACCCTTAAGATAGGCAATCGCGGCAGCAGGATTGCCCTTGCCCCAAACATTCTCCACATTTTCGGTATGACCGCCACTATCCGAGAAGAAATAAGCTTTGATCGGCTGACCCTGATACTTTATTACTATACCCTGAGTGGCCACAGCGGCTGCTGCTAGATTAGGTTTTTTGATTTCATAATTGTAACCGTAATAAACCTGGTCCCGAGTATCATCATATATATCAAAAATATCAGCCCTGGGCGCAATCCGCTTGCTGGCGGCAAATGTCCTAGCCGCTACCATCTGAGCTTTTTGGGCCTCGGTCGGCCAGCTATCCGGCACCTCGGCCACACCGCGCATATAATCTTCCAATTCCAAAATATTCACCACCCAAACATTGCCGGAGTAGCCCGACCGGCGAATTTCAATAATCCCCCGAAAAGTATTGTAAGTATAGCCAATTCCACTGGTCTGAACAGTCAGAACACTGTCGTTAAGGGGAATAATCCTTAAATAATCCTTTACCTGCTCGCCTGTGTTGAGCGCATAGCCATTAGCCATTGGGCTGATTGTAACACTTTGGTTTATAAATTTTCTCACCAGCCCCTTATCGCTTCCTCGCCGTACCACAAAGCTAGCGCCTTGTACAGCAATGTTCTCCGTTGTCGAAGTTATTCCCACTCTCAATGCGTCTGTTAATACCAATTCCTCCTCAACTGAAATATTCCAATGCAGGTCCTCTGCGGATAACCAAGTTATCAGTTCTACAACCGGCCGAAAGTACTCCTGATAATTGCCGATCTCATCCGGCGCTTTAATCAACAATGTAAATCGCGCTGTCTCACCCGGCCCGACAGCGCTTGGTGAAATGGTTGCAGCACGATTATTGCTCAGCCAAGTGTCTGCTCTAAAATTGCTTGTCCTATCCAGTGGATTAGCCGTGCCTAGTTTCACCGCGTTTTCCCCCATTGAACTCCAGACTGTATTGCCGGTGTTCTTGTATTCTGCCCAAATCTCAACTGTGTCCCCGGGAGCTACTGATACATTAACATCCGACCTCGCAACTAATTCCGATTGATAGACAGCCGGAATCACTTCGATATTTAAATCAAAACTCACGTCAAACCAAGTTATACCTTCTGCTACTAATCCGAATACCTCATGATAATTGCCGACCTTCTGAGGCGCCTGCAGGGTAAAATCAAACACGCCTTCACCGCCGGGGGAAACTGTAGCTGAAGCTGAAGTCAGGCGATTATCGCTCAACCAGCTGGAATGGTAGAAACTGCTTAATCTGTCGCGCGGTTCGGCAGTCCCCACTTTAACAGCCGTAACGCCGTCCGCCAGCCAGTCAACATCCCCGATATTTTGAAAGGTAACCGATACATCGACCACCTCGCCCGCTTTCAAAATTAGAGCTACATCGCTTTGTTTCACATAACTGGCTTTATAGACCGCCGGCTGAACATCAATAGTTAAGGGGATATCAACATCCCCAAACCACGCAATCCCCTCAGCCACCAAACCGAAATGTTCAGTTATTGCCCCGCCGTTGCCGGCTGCCGTAGCCAAAAACTCGAATCTGCCAATCTCCCCCGGCGCTACGGTAGCCTCAGCCATCGTGGCCGCCCTGTCTTGCTTCAACCAACTATCGTGATAGAAAATGCCGGGATGATCCCTGGGCTGAATCGTGCCAAGCTTGACCGCGTTTTCACCGCTATTGCTCCAAGTTTGAATGCCAGTGTTTTTAATATTCAACACAAAATTCACGCTGTCTCCCGACTTGGCTGGTTTGGGAGAATCTGAAGAGATTATTTCAGCACTAAAATTATTACTGGCTCCCAAAACTATCCCTGCATCAAACCCAGGCAGATTGATGCCCAACAGAACTACAACTAAAGCATATGAAACTAGTTTCTTCACCTTTTAACCCCCTCTTATATCAAAAGCATAAACATTATAGCAAGATTTGAGCGTCAATTGCTAAAGCCCTCAGGCCATCTATAATGGTAGAAAAGGAACTATAACCGTTAAAACCAGCCGCCCCTCTATGTTGCGCCAAATATTCTTTTCTAAAACCCAACCAACGCGAAGCCGACGCTTAGTTTTCCGAGAAACAGAACAATCGCTTTCTCAAGCGTTAAACGATGCCAAGGAAGAAGCCGTTGAACTGCCCGTTGATCTGGTTCGATCCGGCAACAAGCTAATCCTTAAGACACCGATTGTCGGCGCCGGGATTCATGATATTGATGTAACTATCAATGCCAATCAGATAATTATCAACAAAAGCGGAATTCAAGAATCGACGGCAGACAACGAGCAAATCTACTTGCAGGAATGCCACTGGGGCGCCCTAAACAGGACAATAGACCTGCCCAAATCCATTGATCCTGATAAAACCAAGGCATCTTTACATGAAGGTGTCCTCACAATCGTTATGCCTATTGTTGTAAAATCTCATACAAAATCCATAAAAATCCAAGAATAAATGGTTAAAAAGGTCCGCAAGGCAGTCATCGCAGTCGCTGGATTTGGCACCAGGTTTTTACCCATTACCAAAACTATTCCCAAAGAAATGCTGCCGATTCTTAATAAACCTATTATCCAGCACATTGTTGAAGAACTTAGCGCTTCTGGAATTGAGGAGATAATTTTAGTGACCAACTGGCAAAAAAAGGCTGTCGAGGATCATTTTGATCCTTCCATTGAATTGGAGCATCAATTAATCAAACAGGGTAGGTCCGCATTGGTGGCCCAGATGAAAAAAATCAGTTCACTGGCCAAGTTTATCTACATTCGCCAAATCGAGGGGTATGGCAATGCCCTGCCCATCATCACTGCTGAGAATATTGTTGGCGACGAGCCCTTCATCTATGCTTTCGGGGATGATCTGGTAAAATCCCGCGTGCCATTTGCCAAACAGCTCATTGAGACCTACAAAAAATACGGCTGCAGCATCGTCGGTGTTCAGAAAGTTAGTAGTAAAGAGGTGTCAAAATATGGCATAGTTAGGTTAAGGCAGAAAACTAGATTTCTAGAAGATATAATTGAAAAGCCATCACAGTCAGAAGCTCCTTCCAATTTAGCCGTATTTGGCAGGTATCTATTCACCCCTGATATCTTTAAAGCCATGCGGGCTGTCAAAAAAGGGCGCAGCGATGAATACTGGACAGCTGACGGCATCAGAATTTTGGCTAAAACTCAGCCGATTGCGACTCAAAAAGTCAGGGGCGGCAGGTGGTTGACAACCGGCGACCCGATCAGTTACCTGAATGCGCTGATCGAATATGCGCTGGATGACCCCAAACTAAAAAAACAAATAACTTTTAATAAGTAAGCGTATGAAATATCAAAGATCTCTAACTTACATAGCCATATTTGCAGTCGCCGGCCTTTTCTTAATGGCGCCGCGGTGCGGTTCTCCGGTCTCCGATAGCTCTGGCAGCAGCTCCGTAGTGTCCACTCCGTCTGAGCCAATCACTTTGGAATATTGGCGCCTTTGGGACGACGAAGATGTCCTGGATGATTTTATTGCAGAATATGAAAAAAAACACAAGAACGTAAACATTGAAGTTAAAAAATACGCTTTGAGTGGAGACAAAACCGTTTACGACTACCAAGCTGAAATTATTAAGCTCATAGCTGACGGCAGCGGGCCGGATATGTTTATGATTCATAACACTTGGCTGCCTTATCAGATCAATCAAATCTCCCCAATGCCGGAAAGCATACTATCAACCAAGGAATATCGAGATATTTATCCGGAGGTTGTAGAGGATGACTTTATTGACAACAACCGAATCTACGCTGTCCCATACTATATGGATAATCTAATGCTGATATATAACTCTAAATACTTCGATAGAAAGACAAAGCCACCCCGCACCCTAGATGAGTTGGCTGAAACCGCCCAAAAACTCACCCACACTGAAGATGGAGCTATTAAATTCTCCGGCCTGATCATGGGGGGCACCCAAGACGGAATGACCCGCGGACCGGATATTTTGGCAGCTTTAATGATGCAGTACGGCGCCGAGATGACATTGGCTGATAAAAAGACACCGGCATTCAATCTGCCTTCTCCAAACACCGACCCACCGTTCTTTGGAGCTGAACAAGCTCTGGCTTACTATACTCAATTTGCCAATCCTAAGAGCGTATACTACAGTTTCACAGACGAGAGGGATGCCGCCGGCAACCGCTTATTCCCCAACGACACTCAAGCATTCTGGCAGGAGGATGCCGCTATGATGATTGGCTACTCATACAACATAGACAACATCAGAATGTTTAATCCTAATATCTCTATTGAAACTGCACCCCTCCCCCAGAATCGAATTCAAGAACCCGTTACCATAGCCAACTACTGGGGGGAAACAGTTTCCAAAAATAGCGAATATGCAGCTGTGGCTTGGGATTTTATCAATTTTGTAAGCAGTAAACGCAAAGCCAAATCATTGGCAAAAAAGATAAATCGCGTTCCGGCCCGAGAGGATTTAATTTCTACATGGGAACACAATCGTTACTACGGCCCTGTTGCCCAACAGATGGGCTACTCACGTTCCTGGTATCACACCAACACCGTAGAAGTCGAAGCAATATTCTCCAAAATGATAGAAGATGTTGTGAAATACGGCATCAGCCCCAAGATTGCAATTGATGATGCTGTTAGAAAACTTAAACGATTATAGATATAAATTGATATGACAGAATCAGCCCCAGAAACACAAATTGGATCACTTATAGAAAAAATAAGCGGACTTATGGAAACGACAGTTGGCTGGTTGCTTACCGCAGCCAGTGCAATTGTGATCATTATGATTATCATTGGCGGGATTCAATATATCACCGGACAGGCCGAAGCCGGCAAAAAGACCATCATAGCAGCTCTGATCGGCACTGTTATTATCGTGCTGTCGTATCCTATTATTACAGTTGTAATAAATCTGTTATCCCATTAGTCAATAACAATCAAAAAGTTTATAATAGTTTGTGAAGTTATATATTAGCTTTATCTAAAAGGGGTCGAACTATGAAAAAATTATTAGTAAATAGCTCAGCTGTTTTAGCCGCTGCGATGACAGCTTTTCCATTGCCCGCGTTCGCGCAAGCTTTTCCTGATATTCCCCAAGACTCGGTTAGTGTAGGAGATAATGTAGGGCAATGGCTTCGTGACAATATTCTGTATGGGATAGCCAACTGGCTCCTAGTTATTGCTGGAGCTCTGGCGATTATTTATTTGATCTGGGCGGGCATCCAATATATCACCGGTGTAGGCGGCGGTGCTGATGCTGCCAAGAAGCAGATTATTAATGCTGTTATTGGAATTATCATAATCGTTCTGGCATATGCTATCGTGACTGCGGTAATCAGCCTAGTTGGCGGCTAGGATTAAGGATAATTAACCAACAAAAAAATCCAGTCAAAGAATTGGATTTTTTTGTTAATTGAGGTCTGTCAATTAACGGAAATAAACCATAGACAAACTACACCATTCAACTTCTGCTACACTTTTTTCTAATTAAGCGAAGCGTGAGCGGAGTTTAATGGCGGTGAGGGTGGGATGATTTCCCCAGTGCTCTGGGGGCCCTTCGCTCGCTGCAATAAGGAAAGACACAAAGTATAGCAAGGCAGCTTCGCGGGCGAACCTAGCCTTGCGGCGATTCAAATCCGCTACAATCATCAAAAACAAAACTAAGTTAATAAACTCAGTTTTGTTTTTTGGCGGTGAGGGTGGGATTCGAACCCACGGTACGGATTACTCCGCACAACGGTTTAGCAAACCGCCCCATTCGGCCACTCTGGCACCTCACCTGATATCCCACACGACTGGTGCTGGGATGGCGCGCCCGGAGGGAGTCGAACCCCCGACCTTCTAGTCCGTAGCTAGACGCTCTAATCCACTGAGCTACGGGCGCACAATTCTATAATTTTAAAAACTTAGTGATTTTGTCCGCTATATCTTCGCCCCGGTTAGCGTCTTCCGGCAAAAAATCACCTAATATTTTTCTTATTCTTTCTACATCAGCAGTCCCCAGTTGTAAAGTCAGCAACAAGCTTAATTTTTTATTCAACATAAGATTTAATGTCGGGTTGTCTTTATCAAGTACAATCCAGAACGACCGCAGGTTAGAATATTCATAAAACTTTTTCCCAACTGCGATTCCCCTATCAGTAATTTTATGGTCAAATACTCGTGGCGCCATACTCTGCGATAAATAGATCAAAACTCCAATCATTACCACTACACCCAGTCCAATCCACTGATGAATATAGATTGTATAAACAACGGCCGCAAGAAAGATAATCCCAGCTACAACATACCAACCAGCCGATCGCCGATTAGAACTAAATTCTTTGGCCTTCCAGCTGTAAAGAACATCACCAAATTTATTTTCTTCTGCCATAGTATCTATATTATAGATTGATTATAGCCCAGGCTTCGCTTTGTAAGCTACGCCGGGCAGTCTTCGAATCCGCTCTGGCAAAGCCAGGCGAAGTTCCGGCAAGCCGGAACGAAGACTGGCGGAGGGGGTGGGATTCGAACCCACGGTATCCGTAAAGGACACTCCGGTTTTCAAGACCGGTGCAATAAACCGCTATGCGACCCCTCCATTATCTAGAATCCAATGTGAATGAACTTCTTATAGCTAACTAAACCCGACAGTTTCCCTTCAACTAAACCCTTCTTATCACCATACAATAACCTACACATCTCCGAGCGTAAACCCTCGGGAGCCAGCACGGCTAGCATATCCTGAGCCATCATGCTATTGGTATCATTCACATTATAGACAAATTCTGTACAGGCCTTGCTGAAAACTCCGTTATCTATTGGTAAAGACATAAAATGATTATCTCGATAATCAACTAAACCGTCTCCTCCTTCCGAGGAGCCGATGCCTACTCCCCCAATGCCAACAGAAGTGATTCCCGGAGGGAAAACATCCCAATCCGCCGGACCGTTATCTAAATCATCCTCTGGGCTATAGACTATCAGCTGTTTAACTACAAAATTATTGTTAAATCCATCATCTTCGGGACCCGCCAGCTCTACCGGCATCTGCATTATGTCGGCAACCAAGCGGCGGATATTCTGTCTGGCTTCAAATGCCTTCCACATCTGGCATGCATTATCTGTACTTTTATACCACTTGTCCATATTGGCAACTTGCATTATCCGAAAGACCTTTTGCACTGCCAAACTTACTGGCGCCATTAATTCGCTGTCAACATTTCCCCAATCTTCCTGACCTAGGGCTATAGCCACATCATTTAAATATTCTAAAGCATCCTCCACGTACCCTTGGATGCCTGAGAAGCCCTTTTCTAATTCATCTAATCTGTTCAAATTATTTTGTATCTTCTCTAATACGGAGTGGGCATTATCAATTTGTTGCCTAAGGTTATCTTCTCTGGCCTCGGCAATCATGCTGGCTCGGACATATAAATCGGAAGCATCAACTTGCAACTGTTCGTAAACAGGACGAACTGTTCCCTCCAAAGCCGTCTCCTGCCATCTAACATAAACTGGTCCGCTGATATCACAGGCCTCCGCTAACTCATGGCTAACCGTTCCGATACTGTTTATGCCGACTGCCTGTCCCAGTTTATATGCTGAAAGAGCATCCATAGATTTCTTATCATCGTCCAGTTCTATCGCTTCCTTAGAGACATTTTGTCGATAAGTATAATCCGGAGCATTGGAATATAATATATTCACGCCAATCCTGTACTTGCTAGATAGATACGCCAGTGTTTGCACTATTCGATAGTCAAGATTATAAATATTGTCACCCAAAATATCATTTTGAATGTTGGCGGCCAAAGCCAAACTGCCGTCACTGGCCGCAGCTCGCACTTGCGATATTGCGCTTTGGTGCTCTGGATTGTTGGGATCCAGCTCCATAAATGCTGAACCTCCGTCTTCGCTGTAAGATTTATTGGCGCTGCAGGCTATCAGCCCAATAATTAATAATATTACTATCAAAACTATTCCAATGGCTGCCAATACATAGGGGTTTCTTAAGGCCAATCCCATTGCGGCTTTTGATGATGTCCCTCCGGCTAAAGTTTTTGCTCCCACGCCAATTTTGGGTTTTGCAATTTTAGGTTTTGGAGGTTTTTTATACTGATATTTTTTGGCTTGTTTTTCAATATCCCCCTTGCTTTCAGATCCTCCAATTTGGGATTCTTTTTGTTTTATCCCATCCAACTCATCAATCCGCCGCATATTGTCATCAGCCGATTGAATATCTTGTTCAATTTCACCCCAATCTTCGTCTTCATCCTGCTGTTCCCGCAGTTTTCTTTTTGCATTCTCTAAGGCCGCAATTACTGCCAGTCTCCGTGAACGTCTCTCAGCTAACTCTAAGGCATCCAGGTTTCGGGCACGCCTGGATTTTATTTCCTTTTCAAATTTTTTAATAACCTTGGCGAGCTTGCGCTGAATCCGTTTTTTCTTGTTCTCAGCCATTTTAAATCCTCATCTTAAAAACTCCGCCATCAGTGATTAACAGCAACAACTTGGCAGCTCGGCTGTAGTACATATCACGAATCGTCGAGTCCAGAGTACCTCCGCTTAAGGGAATGGTTGAACGTACATCCTGTTCAATATCGATTTGCTTGAAAATCTGGTTTGACAAAAGAACCAACAGAGTATTATTGTCAGTCCATACAAAAACCGTATTAGCATCAACCGCCAAATCGCCAATTGTTTGCGTGGTCTCATTAATAAGATCATATACCCGAATCACCGGTACATCGTTCACTGTCGCGACATAAGCCACCCTGTCTCCCTCAGTCGATATTGAAATGAAGCTGTTGGCTAATCTATCGGAAAATGCATTGTCAATAATCTCCTTGGAAATTAAATCCGCTATTAAAAGCAGAGGCTCGTCCCTAATTAGCAGATATCTGTCATCGGCTCCCCAAATTAAATTGGGGTCATTCAACCTCGGTATATTTACCACCACTCTTTCCCATTCCAAACCGTCAGGCCATGCCCGCACCAGAGAGTACTCGCCATCCGACGGCTCATAGATGTAAATTATAGCGCTTCCATCGTTACTGAATGTTGCCTGCCTGGCATTATCAGTCAACAGTACCGGCAACCAGCCGGAGGATTCGCGCAACTCATCGTCGAACAGCCAAGTGGTTACTCCATTAAAATTAGAGGGGGCCTGCTGTGGTCTTTCACCCAAAGGATTATATCTGCCCGGCTCTTGGCGATTGTCACGCATATTACTAAATCGTTTTCTGCCTTGCAACTTAACAATCGCAGCCTGGGCCACTGGAGACCACTGGATATCAACTACATCAGAAATATTATCATCAAACAAAACTGCCGTTACGCCCGTTTCTAAGTCAAGGCTCTCAAACAAATTAGAATTGGCATCAAAATATGAAATCTCAGATCCATCTACGTTTAAACGGATAGAATTTGGCACCATATCCATGACTTTTTCAATCGTTGGAATAGGCAGCAATTCAAATTCTAAAACCAGATCTTTTCCTTTTATAAAGTTTAGACGCTCTTCGAGATCCAAAAATCCATCTTTGGTTAGAAGCAGCTTACGCTCTCCAGCTCTAACTCGCATCGAGTCACCAGAATTTATGATTCCCTTAGGTTCATCATCGATTTGCAAATTAACATCATCTTCATTGAGATTAAAGGTTATTTTCAGTGTATTAAAGGTGGCACTCTGAAGCACCAAATAGCTACTGCCAGCCAATAGCACCAGCACCAGTAGAATAATCCCCAGCCCTAAAAAGTTGAGCTTCCTGGGATATCTGCCCGAGTTCGGAAAGTTAATTCCCGTCTTAGCCTTACGGGGTACAGTCTTTTGTAACAACTCCTCCAGCTCTTCCTGAGGAGTTTTTTCATTCGAAAATGAATTCTGTTCCTGCTCATTCATAAATTATTGGATATCAAAATATTTTTTGCGCAGCTTCTATTATTATGCCTGATTTAAAAATGTTTGACTAAACAATCAGTTTAAATTCACCAGTAAACAAACCGAACAGCAAAAAACATTGACTGGAGCTACATTTTCTGCTTATGTTGAAAACAGATTGTAACTTAACATCATGAGGAGGTGATGGAATGCGTGGATGCGGCTATGTAGCACTTATTGTTGTTCTGCTTGGCGTGGTGTTCGCAATGCGTGGCGGCTGCCCGAGTGGAGTAAGCATCAATCGTGCTAACTACGAAGAACATGGCATTTATTACAAGGGTCGGTATCTTCAAGGAGTTTCAGACAGCCGATTTGACTATCTTCCCTACTATGGGAATGGGGATAGACCCCCAAAACAGGATGGGGAAATTCATGCGGCTTGGCGGGAACACAGTAGTTCTGCTATCCAAATGCCCAGGAAGTTTATACTCGATGTTTATCCCGCAACAGGTACTTGGCTACAAACAGCAATCCCGTATGCAATCGACTCTTCTGACGGAGTAATCCGCAACCCACTCAAAGATAGAACAGTTGGCAACAAAACAATCGGCCAAGTTGAAATCATTCTTCATGGTAGTGGAGAATATGTTATCTTTGATCCCTTGTACACCAGACGCTATATTCTGATCAGACACTAGCTTACAACCACTTGTAAACGGATGAGAAACAACCAACCTCATCCGTTTTTTTATTGACCCACGGCCTCTTTTCTGCTTACGTTGAAAACAGATTGTAACTTAACATCATGAGGAGGTGATGGAAGATGGTTCGCTTTATCTACATTATTGTAGTCTTGTTGGCATTGGTACTATTCACATCTTGTAATAGTGTTGGCAGTACCAGCTATGAACAGCATGGTGTTTACTATAACGGACGCGTGTTGCCGTCAGTTGCCGATATGCGATTTGCTTCTAGATCAAATCTATTTATTCCGCCGGGACAACCAACTAAACCCGATGCCCAAAAGGAAGCCGCGTGGTCTGCTCATATTGATAAAGTAGTCAAAGTGCCTCAGACATTCGTCCTCGAGTATTATCCATTTTTCTTTGGTACCTACATAGAGTCAATGACCGACTACTTCAGTGACATCAAAGTTAAATCTCTAGGTAAGACTAGGAAGGGAGGTACAACTATTACTAGACATAGAATCACTCTTCCTAAAAAGGGGCGATATTTCATCTACTATCAAGGCGAATATATTCTTCTTCTTTATGATTAAGTTATTATAGAAGACGAATAATATGCCTTGATTTATGGAATAGGCTGTCAGTAGACTTTATCTCTTAGAACCACACGACCGTCTAAGAGGCAAATGGCTGATTACCGACGCAGGTGATCGCACCCACTTTTTGGAAATCAGATGACTACCCCGTCTATAAACGGATGAGAAATAACCAATCTCATCCGTTTTTTTATTTTTATGCTCTGGAAGCAAATTATTGTTGTATTTAATATTTTACAGATGTATACCTCTTGACGAAAATATATTTTTTTGCTATAATAAGATAATTAAACGGGCAGAAGCCAACTCTGAAAACAAAAACCCTCCGGGTCAGAAAGCCCTCCGGGCCGGAGGCAAAAACAAAAACACATGTTAAAGAAAATTCGCAATTGGTTTATTGACAGAACTCCCCTATCAACCCGCCTGTATATAGGCCGGGTTCTTATTGTATTACTACCGGTACTGACCATCGCCAAACCAACATTCGCTCAGTGGCTAGCTTTGTTGGGGGGTGCTGCTGCAATCTCATTCCTCCCAATTATTCTTGATGTAATTGTTGGTATTTTGGGGTCAATATTTAATTTAATAACTACAATAGCAATTGCAATAATCAATAGCGTTATATTACCCGGACAAAATGCCCTCTTCTTTAGTGCCCAGATTCAGAATGTATTTGAAATAATGCGTAGTGCTGCCAATGTTCTTTTCTTTTTAGCAATCCTCATTTTTGCCATTATGATTATTACTCGTTCTGCTGGATATAACTTTAAAAAGGCAATAACCAGTTTGGTCACCGCAGTAGTCATGGCAAACTTTAGCTTTACAATCGTTTTAGTATTAATTGAAATGGGTGACGCTCTTCGCAACTCAGCATCCACAATTTTTGGAGACGGCTCTATCACCAATATCGGACAACTATGGGACAGCCTTTTTATCCCCAGTAACTACACGTTCTCCATATTTCAACAGGGCAGTGGTTCGCATATACTGCTTACGCTTGCTACATTAGCGGTCGCCGCATTGGGAGCTTATGTATTTTTCCGTTTAGCATTTGTGCTTGTCGAAAGAGCTGTCCGGTTAATCTGGCAGGCGATATTTGGTCCAATTGTATTTGCTCTGAGCTTACTGCCTGAACCCTCCTTTTCAAAAATGGCCTCTAACTGGTGGTCAGATACGATTCGCTGGGTGCTGGTCTTGCCGATTGCCTTTATTTTAATCAGTATTGCCCAAATGCTAATGAATAACTATACCGGAGGCCCCTTAAGTGAACAACTACAAGGAATTATTCAAACAGAAAGTGTCACCAATGCTGGACAACTCATCTACCTTATCATCCCTATCGCAATTTTGTTGATAGTTGCCGAGACACCAAAACTATTGCAACTCTCAACTAGCGCCGCCACCAAATTCTTTACTGACACTATACCTGGCGCTATTACCGGTGCTATCAAGAGTGGTGCTACATTCTACGGTGGTGCCGCTTTGCGCGGGGCCGGAATGAAATTACAAAAAACCACCAAATTGGGTGGCTGGGTTTACAAAGAAATGGGTAAATTTAAAGCACGCCGACAAATTGCTGAGGGCGTTTATAGAACCCACAAAAAAGCACTTACCACTGAAGGAAATATAGCTACCGTTATCGCTGCCAAAAAGGCGCGAAAAGACTATACCGACAATATAAATAATGCATTAGCCAAGGAACTCGGAATTGGAGTTGACCAGTTAGAAGCATATAAGGAAACACACGAAGATGAATATAATGCCGCCAAAAAGAAAGTTGAGCCAAGATTTATTCACAAGAAAACTGTCGTTGATAGCAAAGAAATGGCTGCAATGGTTGCTCAGGGTGAAATGATAAAAGAAAATTATGAATTATACAGATCACCTGAAGAACTTGCTAAATCTGTCAAAGAAAATATGAAAGAGGCAAAGGAGGCCTGGGACAATGGACAAGATGACAAGGCTCATAAATATGAACTTCTCGCAAGCACTGATATGTTAACTTTGAAACAAATGCAGGTTAGATCGACAGGGAGTAAAGCAGATGTAATTGCAGATATATACAATGAACTCAATAAAGATTACCGGGCGGGTTCTTCATTGCTTAGCAAAAGAGGAACTCCTCTTGCAAAAATACCCCAACCTAAAATGCAAACCGACGAATTGGCAAAAAGAGGAAAAGATGATCAGGAAAACAACGGTACCGCTGGTTCAGCGCTGAAAACAGAGAAAGAAAAACCATCAATCGACGCTGACAGACAACTAATCAGACAGTGGAAAGAGGAGAAAAAATATCAAGCTGCCCAAAAAGCCAAACAAGATTTTGCACAAGAAGTCGGTGATACCGCCTTTGTTTCAATGGTTGACAATGTAAATAATCTTAAGGGGGGCTCTGCTATCCTACAAATTATTCAAAAAGCAGCCGAAAGCGATAATCCTGAGGCTCTAAAAAATATCGCCAGTATTTCTGAATTACTCGCTAAGCTACCTATGGAAAGCGAAGAAAAAATATCAGATATCCAGTCCAGGTATGGCTCAGATAAGGATTCCATCAAAACGGCTTTGCAAAGTGAAGTAGGAATTTCGGAAGCGGACAGCGACAAAGCTGCCAATCTTTTGAGCAGGGTCGGTGTTAAGGACATTGGCAAGGTTAGTTCGATTGCCAGATCTCTTAAAGAAGAGAAAGAGAAAAAAGAAGGGCGACTCAAAGCTAAAATCGATTATATCCAAGTTCAAGCCGCTGTACCAAAGGAACAAAAAGAACCCCAAATCACAACAGGTACTCCCATAGAGAATATGGAAGCTAATGAACAAAGAATTGAAGCTGCGATGCACAATCCTGATGAGTCCTATCCTATCCAAGAAATAAAAGATGACATTAAAAGAGCTACCGAACAGTTGAAAAAAATAGTTCTTCAGTCCGCACAAACTAATGAGGAAAGAACAGAACTCTACCAAAAACGTCAATTGGGGCGAATTCAACATGATGACAGAACAAAACTGCAAAATCTGGCTACAAAGATATTTAGCAAACTCAAACACTACCATCAGGGGTCTGTCGTTGACAGCGAAACACAGGTTGGCCAGATGACCCCCAAAGATATTTATAAGATACTTCGGGAAACTCAAGCCGCAGCAGACAAATTAAGCGGAGGAAGTAAATAACCATGGGTGCTAAAATTCCACAGAATGTGACAAAAGAAGACAAGCTCGTTGGGCCGCTGACGCTCAAACAGTTTCTCTATGTGCTGGCCGGAAGCTTTCTGATTTTTGTTGTTTATCAATTCTACGCGCAGGAAAATTTGGCTATTCAACTATATTTCGCTGAATTTATCCTAATTGCCTTACTTATCGCAATCGCCACGATTTTAATGGCTTTCATTCAAATAAACGGTAGGCCGTTCGAGGTTTTTTTGCTGAATGTCCTAAAATATTTTATGGTACCCAGACAACGCAGCTGGCACAAAGAGCCACGTAAGCATGTTGCTGCCATCAAGGTCAGAGCCAAAGATATTAAGGACACCAAAAGCGAGATTAAAGAGCGCAAAAGCGGACGCGAATTTAAAACACAAATTGAGAAACTCGCCAGCATCCTAGATACGGGTGGTACAATTAATCCAGAAGATTACGATGCTATCACCACACAAATTAGCAGCGTTGAAAAGCCAAAAACTGGGAAGGGGGTCGAAACTCCAACTGATGTTGAAGACATTTTAGAAGATGCTGATTAACAATAAAGTACAGAGAATAGAGAATAGAGAAAAAAACAAAAGAAAACCAAAAGAAAATATCACATACTAAATACAAAATACTAGATACTAAACACTAACTAAAATGGCCAAAAAAAAGAAACCAACTAGTACTCAGAAATATCTGCCGATAAAAGAAATCCGCGAAAGTATAGTTATTTTGAAGGATGGCGGTTATCGAACCGTGCTGATGGTCAATGCCATTAATTTCAATCTTAAATCCAGAGATGAGCAAGAAGCCCTGCTCAATAATTACCAGAGTTTTCTAAACGGCCTGTCCTTTCCCATCCAAATACTAGTTCAGTCCCGAACTCTGGATTTAGACGCATATCTAAAAACACTAAATAATGCCATCAATCAGCAGAGCAACGACCTAATGCGGACCCAAACGCAGGATTACACCAACTTTGTCCGTGAACTGATCGGTGTGGCCAATATTATGAGCAAAACCTTTTATGTCATTATTCCCTATAACAAGCCAATTATCTCTGGGGGGTTGTTTGGGAAATTGTTTGGGAAAAAACCCGTGGTTAAAGGCAAAAAGTTTGAAAACATAAAGGGGGAATTAAATGAGCGAACTGGGTTAGTTGCCTCCGGCTTATCCGGGCTGGGGCTAAGCGCTGTTCAACTAAACACTCAAGAGCTGATCGAGCTGCTCTATTTTACATACAATCCTGACACAGCCCGACGTCAGAAATTATTTTCTGTCAGCAATGTTGATGTTTCAGTGATTCAAAATATTAAAGAAGCGGAGTAATAGAGAATGAAGACTAATCAAAAATTTTATACTCTACATACCAAATACAAGATACTAAATACTAATCAGAATGGCTCTATTCAAACGTAAAAAAAAGAACCCCAAAGAGGAGGCAGCCCGAAAAGCACTCGAGAAATTCGAAGAGGGTTTAGTTTCCGTCCGCGATCTTATCGCCCCGGCTGCGCTGGAAATTGGAGCCAACCAACTGCGTCTAAATAACAAACTGGTTCGTAGTTTCTTTGTTCTCACATATCCCCAATATGTTGAAACCAACTGGCTTAGTCCAATAATCAACTACGACGTAAATCTGGATATCTCTATGCACATTTACCCAGTGGATAGTTCTCAGATAATGGCCACCCTCCGCCGCAAAGTAGTGGAAATGGAATCATCCTTGCGCATTAATCAGGAAAGAAATGCTATCCGAGATCCTGAATTAGAAATTGCCTACCAAGACGCAGAAGAGTTGCGCGACCGCTTGCAGCGCGGCGCAGAAAGGTTTTTCCACTATGGCCTGTACTTCACCATCTACGCTGAAAACGAAGATGAACTAGATTCTATCACTCGCCATCTAGAAACCGTCTTGGGAGGCCAGCTTATTTATACCAAACCAACTCTGCTTCAGATGGAGGCCGGATTCAACTCTTCCCTACCGTTGGGACTTGATGAAATTAACGTAGTCCGCAATATGACTACTTCATCTTTAGCCACTACCTTCCCATTCACTTCTTCTGACTTAACTACCGGCAAGGGAGTTTTGTATGGCATTAACCGCCACAACAACAGCTTGATTCTATTTGACAGATTTGAACTAGAAAACGCCAACATGACTGTGTTTTCCAAGTCTGGAGGCGGAAAAAGTTATGCTGTCAAATTGGAAATTTTACGGAGCATGATGTTCGATACCGATGTCATCGTCATTGATCCAGAAAACGAATATGAAACCTTGGCCAATGCTGTTGGCGGCAGTTTTATTTCAATATCTTTAAATAGTGATAAGCGGATCAATCCATTCGACTTGCCAAATCTAGGAGAAGACGCTGATGGGAAAAAGGTTCTCCGCTCCTCTATCATCACCATTATTGGCCTAATCAACCTAATGCTAGGAAAACTCACGCCCGAAGAAGACGCCATTATAGACAAAGCTATCCGCGAAACTTATGCCTTAAAGGATATTACCGAAGATATCAAAACCCATAAAAATCCTCCCCCCACTATGCAGGATCTGCAAAATGTTCTGGACAATATGAGCGGCGCTAAAAGTTTATCGCAGCGCCTGAGTAAATATACCCGCGGAACCTTTGCTGGCATTTTAAACCAGCCTACCAATTTCGATTTAAACCGCGGTCTAGTGGTCTTTAATATCCGCGACCTTGAGGAATCTCTTCGGCCCATCGGCATGTATATTATCCTAAACTACATTTGGAGTAAAATCCGCTTCAATATGCGTAAGCGAATGTTGGTTATCGACGAAGCTTGGATCATGATGCAACATGAAGATTCAGCCAAATTCCTTTACAGCATCGCCAAGCGCGCCCGCAAATATTATCTCGGCCTCACTACCATCACCCAGGATGTTGAGGATTTTCTAGATTCTAAATATGGCAAAGCGGTAGTTGCCAACTCATCTCTGCAGCTACTTTTTCGCCAATCCCCTGCTTCAATAGATATTGTGGCAGAAACCTTTAACTTAACGCAGGGAGAAAAATTCTTACTTTTAGAGTCGGAAGTAGGAGAAGGTTTGTTCTTTGCCGGCACTAATCATGCCGCCATTAAAGTAGTCGCCAGTTTTATTGAGGACAGAATCGTAACCTCGGATCCAGCCCAGCTGGAAGAGCTGCGTAAACTTTCAGGAGGTTAACATGCGTATTCCTCCGGGCCTCGCGTTTGCCATTGTTGTAGGCGGAATCGTTACCACCGCCATAGTTTCGGTTACCATCATTGCCTATTTTTTGAGAGAAACCTCCGGTCTTAATGAACGTTGGGCAACACGCAATGCAGCAGAGCGCCAGACCTACACCGATTTAATTGCCTCGAAGGTAGAAAACGATAACATAATCGGCAGCGGATATTACGTTATTGGGGGTCCTGATGCCGACCCTGATGGTGATGGTCTCACTAACACCGAAGAAGAAGCATTGGGAACCGATCCCAACAACCCTGATACAGACGGCGACGGCACCGGCGACGGTACCGACACGGCTCCTACCGACGGCCAAACGGGCCGCCCCCCTCGTCGCCCGCCTAAAC
>QMNG01000008.1 GCA_003647645.1 candidate division Kazan bacterium
ATCTGCTCTTGCCAAGTTTGATATTTTTAACGCACAGAACCATTCACCAGACTCTTTAAAGCTCTTGAAACTCCCTTTATATCTACAGCCAATGTGATTTTACTTAAATAGTTAATTATAAATATTTATCATTATAAAATAACAAAATAAGTCAAATAAACAGGGAGCAAAAGTGATGAATATGGTAAAGAAAATTTTAAGGAATCTCACCGCAGCTGGTTTTTTAACCTTAGCTGCATGTTTCCCTGTATTTAAACAGACACATGAATATACAGAACCAAAAGGGTTTGTTAGGTCAGCTGTTACCCAAACACAGGGATCCCTAAAGATTTATGTGAAGCCTGACTCGAACAAATTTGTCTATTTCATAATGGATACCCATGCCCTTCTCCCTGATCATATATACAAAGAGGAAAACGCACCAATCCAGTATTGCATCGCGAGCCTGATGGAATATCTGGCAGAAGAAAAAGGGGTAAGAATGATAGGTATAGAAGGTTATGAAGGCGAACTGAAAGGAAAAGAATATTTTAGGGAATTAAAAGAAGCCGCGAAAGAAGTGATGGAAGAGATGCCACCGGATAAAGAAATGAAAGATGCGTTAAAATGGATTATAGCTCCATATGCTCTGGAAATACTTGAACCAGACAAATTCTACACATTTGGCGTGGATGATAAAAAATTACAGGAAGAATATGAGAGTTATTTTAAAAGAATGAAGGAAATTGCAAATGAAACAGTAAAATTTGACAGCAATGAAAAAATAAACGCCCTTTACAAGGAGGTATTAGAATTGGACAGGAAAATGAATGAAAATAAAAGAAAGAGAGGTATAAATGCTGTCAGGATTTTTCTGGAAGAGATGGACAGGAAAGGCTACAAAAAAGGAATATTGGTTTTTGGCAGGGGTCACAGAAAAGAAATAGAAGAAGAGTTAGAGAAAAATTGCTCTTATGAGCTGTTTGACCCGGTGTTATTTTGCCTTGAAAGAAAAAAAGACTCAGAGGAATAATGCTTTATAATTCCTCACAAAAGCAGAACAGTCTTTAAGGAACACGCAGGAACCGAAAACCATTAATTTTAAAAACCTTAACTATAATATTATTTTATCAGGTTTTGGAGGTTTTAATATGGAAGAAAGAATAAGAAGCAAAAAACTCATTGGGAAGATATTGATATCCGAGGAAACAGGAAAAAAATTCGGCGTAATAGGCGATATAGACTATGTTATAGAGTCAGGAGAATTGATAAACCTTGTGCTTGCGGAAGCAACCCCCCATACAACAAGTTTAAATCTTCAGGCAGATGAGAAAAACAGGTTGTTAATCCCGTTCTCAGCAGTGAAATCAGTCGGGGATTTTGTAATAGTTTCGGAAAAGGACATAATATAAAACCAATCAGCCTGTTCCTTTCTGAAAGAAATCTTCTATCCTCTGAATAATTTTTTCGCTGCTTTCAAATTCAGGGACAACAACAAAATCAGCACCGCAATTGTAGAGGTTCTCTGCTTCCTGAACGCTGTGAGCTCTTGCAAATATCTTTATTACCGGATTAAATCTTTTCGCTCTTCTTGTAACAAAACATGCTATCTCAT
Organism: candidate division Kazan bacterium; assembly: GCA_003647645.1. Lineage (GTDB taxonomy): Bacteria > Patescibacteriota > Kazan-3B-28 > Kazan-3B-28 > Kazan-3B-28 > B79-G16. The sequence continues at coordinate 1,595 of QMNG01000008.1, forward strand.
TGTTCGGAACCGTTATTACAGCAAGGTTCGCTTTATAAAGCCCCACAACTCTCAGGATATCCTCATTATCAGCGTCTGCGTATTTGCAATAAACGCCCTCATTGCTTAGCCTTTTAACTATCTCTGGGTTGTTTTCAACCACAATAAAGTTTTTCTTTTTCTTTTTCAGGTACTCTATAATCCTTCCCCCCATTCTGTGCGCACCGAATATTATTATATGGTTTTCTAGGGATTTTTTGGGATGCTTTTCTATTTTTTGCACCCTTTTTGAGGTTATCCTTTTCTTTAAAAATGACGGTTGAATATTTGAGAAAAACCTGTAAAAGTTATTTCTAAACTGCATAAAATAGGGCGTAGTTACCATAGAAATAACAACAATGCTTAGAATAAAAGAATAATTTTGTGTGTTGAGGTGACCAAGAAGCAACCCTTGGGTTGCCAGTATGAAAGAGAATTCGCTTGCCTGAGCAAGACCGAGACCGATTCTTGATGCGTTTCTTCCGCCGTATCCCAGCAAAAGATATATTATGCTTAGAATAAGTGGTTTGATCAGAAGAATTACAAAAAGTATGACCAAGAACTCAAAAAACATATTATAGACAACCATAAGATTTATGCTCATTCCGAGGGATACAAAAAATATCACAGCAAAAAAGTCTCTTAACGAATGTATTTCTCCCTCAATCTCAAGATTGTAAGGAAAGCTTGCAATGGCAAGTCCTCCTATAAAAGCGCCTATTGAAACAGGAAAACCCAAAGCTACGGCAAGACCTATAAAAAGAAAACAAATGCTTATTGCTGTCATAAAAAGAATCTCATACGTTTCTGCAGCATAATCAAGGATTCTTTTAAAAACAAATCTGTTAAGAACCACAGCAATTGAAAACAGGCCAAAGCCTTTTATAAAAATAGTGGCCAAAATCTCTAAGGATAACGCGGTTTGGGTTGTTAATACAGGAAGTATCATTATAACCATTATGTCCTGAAGAAGAAGAATGCCAAGCATTATTCTGGAGTGGAGCGTGTTTATTTCATTTCTATCTACAAGGAACTTTGTAACTATCATAGTGCTGCTGAACGCAACAAGCAAACCAATGTACACAGACGTTGTGCTATTGAAACCCAACCACTCAGAAACGAAAAACCCCAGAACAAACGTTAAAACAACCTGAATGATACCTCCGCCAACAGAAACAGCGCCAACATTCCTGAGCTTCTGAAAATCAAGCTCCAATCCCACTGTAAACAAAAGGAACGCTATCCCAAGCTCAGCAAGCGCTGTTATTTCACTTGTGTTTTTTATTAAACCAAAACCCATGGGTCCTATCAGGATTCCTGCCAAAACATAAGCCACAATCAGAGGCTGCCTGAAGATTTTTGCCAGATACGCAATGAATGTTGCTATGATTAGTATCAGACCTATATGCAACAGAGGGCTCATACCTGAGAACATGTGCTGGAATGCAGCAAATCCTGCGGTTACGATATCAAGGAAAGAACTCATGTTTATATTATTGGGCTGAATAGAATAAAAATATTGAAAACAATAAGATTTTTATGTTGTATGAAGTTTCGGCAGGAGCTGTTGTGTTCAGAAGGCAGGGCAAAAAAATAAAATACCTGCTCCTTCATTATGAACCAGGGCACTGGGATTTTCCAAAAGGGCACATAGAAAAAGGCGAAACAAAAGAACAAACCGTTCTGAGAGAGGTTGAAGAAGAAACAGGAATAAAAGACATTAAAATTATGCCGGGTTTTGAGGAGAGAATAGAATATTTTTACAAAAAAGGGAATGAAACATCAAAAAAACACGTTTATTTCTTTCTCTGCGAAACCCGGGAAAAAAAGGTAAAGCTTTCCTTTGAGCACAAAAACTTTATATGGCTTGAATACGAACAGGCCCTGAAAAAAATAACCTTTCCTTCTTCTAAAGAGCTTCTTAAAAAAGCTCATGCCGTTCTGTCCAGAAAGAGTTTAAGGGATTTTTTTAGCAGCAGTTACAGTTCCTGACACAAGAGATTGCAAAACGTAAGAAACAGAATCAATACTGGTCGTATATCAAATAGTTTCCTTTTATGTAAGCATCCAACAATCCTTTCACCGCTGTAAGTTTTAGATTTTTCTCGAAGATTGCTAAAGGTTCGTCCGGATTTTTTTCATCCACAGGGTGTTTCCTGTTAAACACATAAACGAACTTTCCATCCGAAAACAACTCAAAACCACTATTTTCATATTTCTCAAGTTCGGGTATCTTGATTTTCCACATATTTTTGCTGGAAAAGTTCTGAGCAACAGTTTCCTCATACAAACCCGGCAAATCGTACATCTCATCCATCAATCCCATCAATTACTTTATTGTTTTAATCTTTAAATTCTTTTCTATCTTTAATTCTTGATACAAATTCCATTTTATGAACAGGTTTCTGCTTGGTTGCGAATCTGAAAAGCCTTTCCAGACTTCTGTTATCCCTTCTGGAAACGCATGACTGTAAAATATATTAAGTTTTTTCTAAATTATTAAATATGTCTGGACTCGGACGTAAGGGAGAAACCGAAATTGAGTGTCCTTTTTGTAAGAAAGCGAAGGTGAGGATGTTTCATAAGGAAGGGTATTATCAGGCAAGGGTTTCCAGGATATCGGCCGGGGCGAAGACAACGTATCACTGGGTTCCGGACACCTATGAGGTTCTGGAGGATTGTCCGAATTGCGGGAAGAGCAAAAAGGAGATTCAAAAGGCTCTGGAAGGCGAGGTTTCAACCAAACAGGTTTCTCACAAGGAAAGAATCAAAAAGATAAAGGAATCCGGGTTGCCGACGAGGATTGAGATGTGATTTTAATTTGTATGGGAAACAGCTGGTGAGGGTTTTGTTATCTGAGGGATTGAAAGGTTGAGAGGGATTTTCTTATGTTTCATTAAAAGAACTATTCTTATAAGCAGGAGATTATCCTGAGACCTGGAATCAACCCTGCAGGCCACAAGATTGGAAAGTAAATCCTTGGTTATAGAGATTCTTTCTTCTGTTATGAGAGAATTTAAAAACCTTGTGGCGTTCATTACCTCTATACCGGAAAGCTTTCTGTTTTTATCAAAATCCAGAATAATATTACCTATCTCTATGCTGGCTTTGGATTTATTCTTTCCGTTGTATAAAAACAAATCATCATTTTCTCTATCATAATCGAATTTAAATTCTTCCATGTTTTTCAACCCTTTTTTGCCATCTTCTGTTAATCTTAATTACCGTACATACTATAAGTGTTGCTATGAACAAAGTAACAATCATACTTTTCTTCACCTGGTTTGTTGGCTTTTTGTTTTCTTGCGAATACCAATCTTTTTGGATTTGTTATGTTTTCTATAACTTCGCTTAGCTTGATGTTTCTTTGTTTGGCTCTTATAAAGGCGTGGGAAGTAAAAATTATATCATCTTTTGTATATTTCTTAAGTTTTTCTATTAGTTCTTCTTTAGAATCCATGGTTTAATTTTGAATTTGTTGAACTTAAAGATTAAGGAGTTTTAGATGGAAAGAATCAAAAAGATAAAGGAATCCGGGTTGCCGACAAGGATTGAGATGTGAGTTTCTTGGAGGTTTGTGTTAAAAAATTTAACAATAAATCGAATTTCTTAAGTCTTGTCCAGAGTAACAATCCATTTCCATAGAGGAAGGAATTTTATTTTTCTCTGGGTTCCGAACCATTTTGCTTCCTCTTCACCCTCATAATCATCTGTTATTATGGTAAGATTTTTGCACTTCAGCTCCCTGCTGGCATGAAGCAAGCTTCTGGTTTCTCTTTTCTTTGCATCTTCATCAGTCCTGTAACAAACCTGAATAAGTTCTTTGATTTTATGTCCTTCTTTTATCACAAAATCCACTTCATATCCCCTGAGCATGGATTTATAATAAAACACATCCATCATTTTTTGAATCTCCCTTTTCTTTAACTCAATAGCTACAATATTTTCAAACAAATACCCATAATCTTCACTCGGTTTAAATGCTTTGGCATGAATGAATCCGTTATCTATTACGTATATTTTTCTTGGCATCTTTATCTGTTCCTTAACTTTCCAGGAAAACCTTTTTATCTGAAAAACAAGGAAGGCCTCCTCTAAATATGATAGATATTTTTTAACCGTAACTATGCTTCTCAGAGAAGCGAGTTTTTTAATCTTATTTAGGCTTATTTCTCGGGAGTGATTGGATATCAAAGTATAAGCCAATTCTTCTATTTCCTTTGGATATCTAATCCTGTATCTTTTAACAATATCTTTATAGAGGATGGAATCGAACAGGGTTGATAAATAGGATTTATGATCCAAATCCTTCATTAGTGGTTCCGGAAAACCCCCTAAAGAAACATAATTGTAAACCATGGATTTTATTTCAGATGTTGGTAGTTCTTTTGGTTCCTTTCCTGTTTTTGCTACAAGGTATTCCCTAAAAGAGAAGGGAAAAACAAACACTTCAAAATGCCTGCCTGTTAATACCGTGGCAAGTTCCTGACTGAGGAGTTTGGAGTTGCTCCCTGTTATGAACAGATTGAAACCCTGTCTCTGTAATCTATTCACAAACAATTCCCATCTGTCCAGGTTCTGAATTTCATCCAGCAAGAGAATTTTTGGGTGATTATATATCTGCTTTACATTCTCGACTATATCATCATAATCCTTTGTTCCCACCAACCTTTCATCATCGAAATTTACATACCCGAAGTTCCCTAACCTGTTCAGAAAATGAACCGCAAAATAGGATTTTCCGCTTCTTCTGGGACCCATAATTACCTTAATTAAATTCGACCTTTCTCCCGGGATTCTAATATCCCTCTTTACATACTTCTCTTTCCTTATCCTCTCTATTTCTCTTCTCTGTCCAATCAAAACATCTCTTATCATATTTATAATTATACTGAACAAAATTTATAAATTTTTGTTTAGTTCAATTCATAATATTTATTTATCAAATAATATTTCAAATCTCTTAATAAAAGAACGAAATGTAAGTATTTTGTCTTCTTAAAAATACGGAAAGAAACATTTATAAACGAGAAAAATTTATTTACAAAAGTAAACAAATATTTAAATATATTTATTTACAAAAGTAAATAATATGGAAAGGGAACAAATAGCTAGGTATTTGCAGGGGGAATTGAGAAGAATGCCTGAACTAGCGGAAGGAATGACCCAGAGAAATGGTATCCCGTTCAATTACAGAAGCCTTTATTTCAGGTTGAAGAAAAGGATTGATGATTTTTTGAAAGGCAGTGAAGAAAGGCTTGTGATAATTCCAGGGCTAAGGGGTGTGGGAAAAACCACAATCCTCTTCCAGCTGTACAATTATTTGATAAAGGATAAGGGAATAAAGCAGGAAAGGGTATTGGTTCTGTTTGCAGATGAGTTAAAAAAGTACTTTGATGCCGAAATTCTGGACGCGGTGAGGGTTTTTGTGGAGGATATTATGAAAACCGATTTACCCACCCTGAAAGAAAGAATATTCATTATAATAGATGAAACCCATTTCGATAAAGAATGGGATTCCGGAGTGAAAATAATCTATGACAAAACTAAAAACATTTTCCTTCTCGTAACAGGCTCCTCTGCCTTGAGTATGGAAATGAGTGCGGATGTTGCGAGAAGATCTGTAAAGGAGCCTTTATTCCCCCTGAATTTCTCGGAATATCTCATATTAAAGCACAGATTCTTTTCTGAAAAACACACAGCATCAACGGTGAGGAATCTTATATTTGAACCGAGCGAAAAAACCATAAAGCAGGCTTCCGATTTATGGCATAATCTCCAGAGAGATTCCATAAGAAAAGGTGCGGATTTGTGGAGAGAGTTTGATTTCTTTTTAATGAAAGGCGGGTTTCCCTTCGCTATCCATACAGAGGATAAGCTGAGTTATGAATGTATCACTGGAATGATAGAGAGAATAGTGGAGAAGGATATTTTAACCCTTCATTCCTTTACCACCGAGACCAGAAACCTTATAACAAGGATTATATATTTTCTTGCCGCCCAGAAACCAGGTGGGACGTCGGATGCAAAGCTTTCCCAGAGATTTGGAGCATCATCACGATTGATAAGAGGGATTTTGGATATTCTTGAAAAGACACATCTAATTTTCAGTGTGAAACCATACGGGGGGGCTGGAAAACTGGTGAGAAAGCCATGGAAGTACTATTTTCTCTCACCATCAATTAGTGCTGCGATAAGATATAAGCTCGGTTTGCTGGATATCCTCGACAGGGACATGCTTGGTTGTTTAGCCGAAGGTCTTGTTGCTTCCACACTCTTCAGAATAAACGAAACCATTCAAAGAATAGGGATATTCTATGATCCTGAAAAAGAGGGTGTTGATTTTCTCATTCAGAAAGGAGCGGGCGAACTGATACCCGTGGAGGTGGGAATTGGTAAAAAAGACAAAATACAGATAAAGAGAGCCATTAAAAGATACAATTCTACTCATGGCATCGTAATTTCCAATACAAGTGAAATAAAAAGAGTAAATAGGATAATTTACATACCAATGGTATTTTTCGGGTTCGCTTAATTCTATTAATGTGAAGCCTGCGGGAAATCAAGGAAGGAAGTGGAGAAAGCGTTTAACGAGATGAAGAGACTCTCCCATGAAGAGAGGATTAAGAGGATAAAGGAATCCGGGTTGCCGACAAGGATTGAAGTGTGATTTAAACAGAAATCGGTTTTTCCAGTTGAAGCGGGAGAGAGAGTTTTTCGGTTTCTTTGTGAGGTTTGTTAAGTCAAAAAATGTTCTGAATCTTGTTTTTTTCTGTTCCGATAATCCATCTTTTAAGGTGTTTTTTGCTTTTAAACGTGTAGATTATGACACTGTCCCCGCTTTTTATAAACTCTCTGAGCTCTTCCTTGATTCTCATTAATTGGGAAAGTCTTACCTCACCTTCAAATACTGAATTTTGCACCCAATGAAGATTCTGTCGGAGATAGTTGTGAATTGAAGATATTCTCTTTACATCTATATCGTAAACCACAATCATGTACATTTTACCACCACATTTTGAAGCTTCTATATTTTTTATCACCTAAAAGATGTCTGATTAACTTGTAAAGTTCTAACCTTATGAGCCAGCGATAGGAAACTTTTTTGTTAAGAGATTTGTGATGAATCGTAGCTTTTAATTTGCAATCATATTCTTTAAGAAAAACCCTTTTGCCTCTGTCCAAAAGATAGCAACCATTAAACCTTTTATCAAAATCCCTTTCATCTATCATTCTTTTATTAACAATTTTCATAATTGTTCTAACCACAAGAAGTGGTTTGAATATGTCTGCAATATCTAAAGCGAGAGAAAATCTTCTCTCAGAAGGTTCGTGTAAATAACTGATGGTAGGATTTAATTGCGTATTGTAAATTTCAGTTAGAACGGTTCCGTAAAGGATAGTGTTTCCAAAACTCAATAAAGCGTTAATTTCATTGGTGGGAGGTCTCTTCTCTCTCCTAGAAAATAAGAATCTCCTGTTGGCCTTTCCTATCATTTCATAAAGATAATTCCATAATTTTCCTTCTTGACTTCTGAGAGAAGAAATATCACTATAATCTATATTCACATTTTGTACCAATTCTTTAAGATATTTTATTTTTTGACTATGTGAATAATCATCAAAAACTCGGAGAATGTTACTTTTAATTCCCTGTATGAATTCTCTTACCAGATAAATTCTTTTCTCATTCTCTATGTAATGGTTTACTTGCTTTACCAGCAAATCTCCCGAAACAAGGCATTCTCTTGGGTAAAATGAACCCAAATAAAAACCAAATCTATTGAAGTAATGAACTGGTATATTCTTTCTAAAAAGCATTTTCAAAGCACCAGATTTTATGGTTACAGAAGCCGAGCAAAATATATCTGAAATGTTTTCTATTGGCAGCTTCTTCTTCTCGTTTCTGTTTATGAACATAAGTGTATTCTCTTTCCTATAAACTACGCCTTCTGTGTTCAGATAAAGAGATTCCTTCATTATTCCACCCAACAAAAATCGTAGAAAGAGCATTTCTCACAATAAGCTTTTCTTTTTGGAAGTGGCGGCAGTTTTTGTTTTATTAAATTGTTTATTTCTTGAATGTTTTTCCTTATTGCCATTTCCGTTTCTTTGTTAAGTTCCAGTTTTATTCTTTTCTTTTCCTTTGGATAAAATATTTCACCCTTTGCTTGAACACCTATTTCTTTAAGAATGTAAAGATAAAAGTAAACCTGTTGTTTTTGAGGGGTTGTGAGTTTTGATGATTTTTTAACTTCTAGAATTTTGAAGTTTCCATTTCTGGTATCTACCATATCTATACATACATTTCCGATTCTTACTTCTTTCATTTTCCTTCTGTTTTTTTCATGTATTAATTTCCCCAACATCATAAATTCGTTTTCTTTAGAAAATTCTATATGCCTTGAAAGAAACCATGTCTGCCTTTTACATGCAAAATAAGAACAGAACAGTATTCCATTCATTTTTAGCTTTTTGTTTCCTTCTGTATTTACAATTTTTGGCTAAAATTTAGATAATAAATCTAAAAGTTAGCATAAAACTATATAAATTTTTATTTCAACTTTTCACTAATGGGAAAGATATTCCTTGTACCCGTAGGTGAGCAGATGAAACCTCTTTATGAGGGATTCAGATATGTGAAGAATATAGAACAAGTGTATCTTATATGTTCTGATTATACCAGAAAAATGGCTAAGGAAATGAAAGACAAACTTTCAGCTGTGTATAAAATAGAGGTTATAGAAACAAAAGCGGAGAGAATAGATGATATAATAGATGATATCATCACTGCCATAAAAGATTTCAAAAACAAAAGAATAATATCAAATATTTCAGGAGGAACAAAAATAATGTCTTTGGCCTGCTATATTATCTCTTCCTATACAGAAGGTTTCAGTTTTTATATATTCAAAGATGAGAAATCTGAGATGAAGTATGTTGAAGTTCCTTCTCTTAAAATAAACATTGATTTGTTTGTTAAAAACAATTCAAAAAAGTTTAAACTATTAGAAAAATTGTCTAAAAAAGATTATTTTTTAAATCAACTTTCCAAGGAATTAAATATCAAATCTTCAACTACCAATGCACACATATACACGCTGGAAAGAACAGGAATGGTAAAAACAGAAAGGATGGGTAGAAAGCTGATAATAAAAATAACAACCACAGGAAAATTGATATATAGCTTGGTAAAACTAAAGCACAGAATGGGTGTGGAAAATGATAAAAATCTCAGATGAAGAAAAAGAACTTGTTCTTGGTGCATTACTCCATGATATTGGGAAATTGACTTATTTACTTAATGAAAAACCAATAACTCATCAAAAATCTGGATCGATCTTTTTCTTTAACCTCTTTAAAAATTATAAAATTATTGGAGAGGGACTTGGTGCAATAAAACAAAGGATATTAATGCATCATGATAAGACAACACATCCCTTATCAACAATCATAAAAGAGGCTGACAGACTGTCTGCCGGTGAAAGAGCTGACTATGATGGTGAAGAGGATAATACACAAAGTTCGCGAAAAAGAAAAAAAGCACTAATGATACCTGTTTTTACTGAAATAAATCTTGGTAAAAATAATGCAAAAATGAAATGGATAAAATTAACTACTATAAAGGATTATGAACTTACCAAAAAGGAACCCGAAAGTTTGATAAAGGATTATGCAGAGATAAAATCTATTCTTGAAAAAGATATTAGAGAAACAGCCAAGATAGAAGATTTTAAAAAATTTGTTGATACTTTGAACTATATTTTGATGAAAAATTTAAGGCTTGTACCTTCTGCTACCTATTACAGCAAACCAGATATAAGTCTGTATGACCATCTGAAAACCACAGCTGCAATTGCATTGTGCCTTTACAGAACTCAACACATGAAAACAGATGAGAGATTTCTACTTATAGGAGGCGATGTTTCAGGAATACAGGATTTCATCTTCTATTCGTTCAGAACTTCAGAATCTGATGAGCACGCTGCAAAAAGATTAAGAGGAAGGAGCATTTTCATAAATTTGCTTGTTGATGCTGTTGCTGCTTATATAAAGGATTCTCTCAATCTTTACGAATTTAACATATTATGGGCAAGCGGGGGTAATTTTGTAATACTTGCTCCCAACACAGAAGAGAATATCAAAAGTTTGGAAAAAATAAGAGTAAATGTTAACAGGCATCTTTTCAATAAATATGGAAATATCTATGTGAATATTTCATGGGTCAGAGGTAAGAAGGATGATGTATCCGAATTTTCGGTTTTTCTGAATAAACTGAGAGCTCAAGAGAAAAAAGATAAAAAAAGAAAGTGGTATTTTGATCTGGAAACTATATTTAAGGATGGAATAGATGAGAAACAACTTAAGGAAGATGAAGTCTGTCCTGTTTGTGGAAGGAGAAAAGCAGTGATAATCGAAAATGAGAAAAAACCATGTGAAACGTGTTTAATGTTTGAACAAATTGGTTCTGATGCAGTTAGGTACAGTTTTATTTTAACCCGTAAAAATGAAAAATGGGAAACAGATGAAAACAATACAGTTTCTTTTGAATTTGGAGATTACAAAAGATATTACAGGATTAGCAATGAATTGAAAGGTTCAGACTTTGTTTATTCTGTTAATTTCTTTGATGTGTTTGTTGGAAAAAACATGGGCTGGGGTTTCAAATTACTTGGTAATTATATTCCTTCTTATATATATGCAGACGTCTATGAAATATTTTCATTTGATAAAATAGTTGATGTAAAAGGAAAAATGGAAGATAGAAAAAGCCCAGAGAAAGAAGGGAAACCTTCAAAATTGGCTGTTTTTAAGGCTGATGTGGATAATTTAGGTTTAATATTTTCCATAGGATTGAAAAGAAATGAAGAGAAAAAAGAAAAAGATTTGAGAAAAATATCGAGGATAACTCAGCTTTCTTTTTTGCTTGATTATTTTTTTAGCATAAAAATAAACAAGTTGGCCAGAAATCATAACATTTATGTTCTTTTCTCTGGTGGTGATGATCTAACTGTTGCTGGAAGATATGATGAGATTATAAATTTTGTGAAAGATGTACAGGAAAATTTCAAGAACTGGGTCTGTGAAAATTCTGATATAACCATTTCCGGAGGAATAGAAATGGCAGGATACAAGTTTCCGATAAGCAGACTTGTTGATTGTGCCGAATTTTCATTGGAAAATTCCAAAAATCAGGATAAAAATGGGGTTACATTGTTTGGCATTTACGTTAGATGGGATATGTTCAACAGATTATACAGAATCTATGATAACTTGTTTAAAAGTCATCTTAAGGATGAAAAAATAAGTTCCGGACTACTTTATAAGTTATTGAAAATATATGAAAACACTGAGTATAATAAAGAACTGGATGTGAAGAGGACACATTTTGCATTACCCAACCCGGATCCATATGTTAAATATTTTGTTGTTCGTTCATGGAAAAGTCTTAATGAAGAAGAAAAAAGAAAATGTGACGAGTTTATTCAAACAATACTGGAAAGAGACGTTTTTGCTAATATAAAAATACCGATATCATTATCATCACTTTATAATAGATATTTTAGAAAAAAGGAGGGGGTGAATAAATGAGTAATTATGAACAACATAGAGTAGAAACTACAAATAAAATAAAAATACCGGAAAGCCTTTTTGAATTCAATTCGCCAAATTTTGTAAAAATAATGTCTGAGCACGGAGATGCAGATAAATTTGCAAAAAACTTAAGAAAGTTAAAATCAACACAACTAAGAAAATTTTTTGATGAAATAAAGTCAATAGAAAAAGAACTCAAAACAAAAAAAGATGCGGATGAAGCTCTAAATAAATTGTTATTACTTGTTCCAAAAATAAAATACAGTAAAGCAAGAGATTTGGTACCTGAAGAATTTTCCGAATTTGTATCTAAATCTGTAAAGAGGATTGTTAATTCTAGTGATAAAGAAAAAGAAAAAATGATCATAAATTTCGTAAAAATATTCGAAGCTATAATAGCATATCATAAGTATCACTACCCAAAATCTTAATAATTAAGCTAGGAGGTGAATAAATGAGTGTAAAATTCCTTAAGAATATAATAATAACAGGTGAAATGAAACTTGTTACAGGATTACATATAGGTGGTTTAAAAGAAACCATAGAAATAGGTGGTGTAGATAATCCAGTTGTAATGAGCTGGATGAAGGACAAAAATGAAAAAATCATAAAAGTACCAGTTATTCCTGGTTCCAGTTTAAAGGGTAAAATTAGGAATTTACTTGAACTTAAATATGCAACGATATCAAATAAAAAAGATGAGACTGGTTTTAAAATCGGTGATAACTATATTAAGTACGAAAATGAAAAATCACAGCTTATACCAATTGTTTTTGGGGTTGGAGCATCAGAAAGTAAAGGGAACGAAAACCTGTTCGTCAGAACAAGAATTCTTGTAAGAGATTCATACCCTAGCACCAATACTCTAAAAATATGGGAAAACAATGAGGATATTCTCCACGGCACAGAAATAAAAGCAGAAAACACAATAAACAGAATAACTTCAACAGCAAATCCGAGGTTCCTTGAAAGAGTTCCTGCTGAGAGTATCTTTAATGTGGAAATTGTGGTTTCTATTTATGAAGGTGATAAAGAAGATGAGATAGTGGAGCTTATACTTGAGGGCATTCGTTTACTACAGGATAATTATCTTGGTGGTAGTGGTTCAAGGGGGTATGGTAAAGTAAAGTTCATCACACTTACAGGAAAAGAAAAAACAGAAACAGATTACGAAAATGGAAACGATGGTAAAGAATACGATTTGACAAGATTTGAGAATTATAATAAACTGGTAGGGTCCAGATGAAAATAATCAAACTCATTAACAAAACAGCTTTACCAGAAAACGTGGACAACATAAGGTTATTTGGAGCTATATACAACACTCTCATAGAATTAAACAAGGAAAAAGCAAATGTTTTTAGGGATAAAATAAACAATGGTAAAATAAAAATAACAAGCGCTTTCCCGTTCATAAAAAATAAGAAAAATGGAAAGAATATTTTATTCTTTCCGAAACCAAAGAAACCTGAAAAGATTACTGATTCTTTAAGAATCAGTGTAGAGGTTTTCAATTATATGAAAGAATTCAAAAATATAAAGTATGTGAGTGAAGAGGATTTATCTGAGTTTATCAAACATAAAGTTTATGATGAAAAATTTGCAGAGAGGTTTGTGAATAAAGAAAGGGCTAAAGAGAATAAGCTTGAAATCGAAAGAGTGACAATTCCAAGAAATGTCCTTGATAGAATTACAATGAAATCTATGATATTTTATGAACACTATATATATATCAAGGGTGGTGGTTTATGGTTTGGTGTTGAAGCAGACGATGAAGATTTTAAAAATATAATAAGACCTGCTTTGGCATTACTTAAAGACAGGGGTATTGGACCAAATTATTCTGTTGGTTTTGGTCAGTTTGAGTTTGAGGTTAAAGAAATTAAGATGGGTTTTGATTTTAACAATTATAATGGATTTTTGTCTCTTTCAAAAATAATACCCACGGTAAAAGATATAAAAGGGTTTTCAGGCTTCTGGGATATAAAAGAAATGAAAAGCATTACAAGGAATGGGTATCATATATCCCCCATTAATATGTTTACAGAAGGTTCAGTATTTAACAAAAAAATTGATGGCAGTCTAAGAGAAATAATTAAAAATGAATATATTGTTAATGGGAAAGCGTTCTTGATACCATGTTTTGTGGGGGTTGATGAAAATGAAAATTAAACTGAAAACCATAACTCCTATTCACATAGGAACTGGTCAAAAATATGGAAGAATTGAGTGTCTTGTGAGAAAGGACAGGGTGTTTAGGATTTCTTTAGAAAAAGTTATGAAAATTTACGGACAGAGCATAATTGAAAAAATAATTGAAAGAATAGAAACAGACGAATTTAATGTGATGAATAATGTAGATGAGAACAAAGTGTTAAAATACTCTTTACTCAATAAAGCAAATTACACAAAGGGTGATATAAGAGAACATATAAAGACAGATACATATATGCCATATATACCAGGTAGTTCAATAAAGGGATCCGTAAGAACAGCTTTGTTATGGAATTTTTTTAAAAACAATACACAAAGTTTTGATTCATTTCTTTCGTCGTTAAACAATAAAATAAACAAACCAGGCAGATGTAATAAAAAGTATTTGATGGCTGATTTGATACAAAATGTTTTTAATTTTGTAAAGGGCAAATATAACGCACAGAAAGACCTGCTTAAATTCTTTCTTATTTCTGATTTTATGCCATTAAATGTTGAGATTTTTTTGGATAAAATAAACACACACGATCTGAAAAACAACAAACCATTAATAAGAGCATCTATGTTTGCTGAATGTATTACAGGAGAATTTATTGGAGAAATAGCGCTTAGTGAACAAATAAAATTTTTTAATAATGATGAATTTTTTAAAATAAAATTCAATGAGATTTTTGGTGTTGAGATAGATTGTAAAAAGGAAATTAAAGAAATTGAAACAGAAGTTGTAAATAACATAAAAACGATTTTAAGAAACTTCAACAAATGGGCGGAATACCATGAAACAAAATTGGAAGAAAAAATGAAACTAAATATTAATATTCCACCTCAGGATATCAATAAAATAAGACTTGGTTTCGGTGTAGGAACAATATATCAAACGTTAATAAAACTAATAGAAGAATACGATGTTACTCTAGCAAAGAATGTGGTTAACAAATGTTTTCTTGGAAAATTTAGTAGAAAAATAGATTTTAATACAAAAAACAGCCTTTATCCGCCATATCCAAAGACAGTTGAATTGAACGAAGATAATAAACCCCTTGGATGGTGTGAGATATCGGAGGTGGAGAAATGAAGAAAGTCGCAGTTTTTATGACTGTTGGTACAGGAATGCGTGAAGACAGGAAAAAAGGTATGAAAGATCAGGCTCATGGAATATCATATTTCATTAACGAGATTAAACCAGATAAGATAGTGTTTTTCGTTTCCAAAGAAAGCAAAGAAACCATAAACTATGTTGAAGGTATTAATGAAAATGATTATGAGATTGTTTTGCTTAATGATATTAACAACATCACAGAGATTTCCAGAGAGATATTCAATAAAGTATTAGAATATGAAAAAATGGGATATGAAATAAAAATGAACTATACCTTTGGAACAAAAACTATGACAACCGCTATTTCTTTTATCTCAGTACTTAAAAAGAAAGATCTTTATTTGGTAGGGGGACAAAGAGGAAAGGATGGTACACCCGTGCCAGGAACCGAGGAAGTAAAAAAACAGTCCCTTCATGTAATTTATGACATCTTTCTTTTGGATAAAGTTAAAGAACTTTTTAACTCGTATAATTTTTCAGAAGCTTTGAATAGTTTGAATAATATTGTTATATTTGATAATCTGCAAACAGGACATTCCAGGGAAGATTACGAAAATCTGATAAAGGGTTACACGGAATGGGATAAATTTAATCATAAAGAAGCCATAAAATACCTTGAAAATAATTCACTTATTCCAAAACAACAGGGGTATAGAATAAAGAGATTGATTTATCTTGCTGATAAGGATGCAAAAGAAGAAATTAAAGAATATCATGCACATCTTCTTTCTGATCTAATAAACAATGCCAAAAGGAGGATAGAAGAAGGTAAGTATGATGATGCTGTGGCACGCCTTTACAGAGTTATAGAGTTTATAGCTCAGAGCAAATTGTTTATAAAACATGATATAAACACTTCTGATGTTGATATATTGCTCTTACCAGGTGAACTGCAAGAAAAATATAAAAAAATGGAAGAAAATGGTAAAATTCGTCTGGGTCTTAAAAAATCTTATGAACTTTTAAGAGATATGAACGAAGAGATTGGAAAGAGGTTTTTTGAAAATGAAGAGATTCAGAAAATACTTTCTATGAGAAACAATTCTATCTTGGCTCATGGTTTTGGTCCTGTCACAAAAGAGCAGGCTGAGAAATTTTTTGAGATTACAAAAGAATTCCTTACAACTGAAATAAAAGAAACGGAACAATTTATGGAAGAACTGAAATTTATAAAGTTATAAATTTATCGTAACGGGTTAACAAATCCAAAACCAAAAGAGTTTTTTTCTCCAAGTCCGCAGTCCATAATAAAACGATAAAATTTTTCTGTTCCCTTCTTAAAGTATGCCTTTTCCAATAACCTCCACAAACTTCCTATTATTATAAACTCGTTTTTATCTTTTTTAATTTTTACTGCTATTTCCTTTCTTAATCTTAAAGAATCAAAAATGGGTTCTTCTAACTCAAAATTTTCAAGTTTATAATAACTTACAAATTTTTTAATTGAGTTTTCTTTAAGGCGGTTTAAAAAGAATTTCAAATCATTATGACGCTCGAAGCTGAAATATTCATTTTTTATGTTGTCTTTATATAGAACTATCGGGGTTCCTGTTTCCCATCTTTTTTTGAGCGGAATATTGAAAATTTTTGCATCTTTAATTTCAAAACGATGAATTCCTAGCATAAATTCGTTTTTTTCATTCAAGGCATCTTTTAGTGTTCTTAAAAAAGGTTTGTTTGGTGAGGAGATTATAAAGGATTTTTCTTCATTTTCTTTAAAATCCGAAACTGGAAAAATATTAGAAAACGTGAAAAACTTAAAACCCCTTTTGTCGTGAAGTGCAGAAAATTCAGTATTTTTTGTTAAATTCCATATAAAAGAATGAACAAAATATGGATTAATGTCTCTATAAAGAAACATTTCTTTTGCTATAAACTTTATCAGTAATCTCATATTTAAAATGTAATTCTTTAAGTTTATTATTAAAATATCAGCGAATGTTTATAAAGTAAAGGCAATATCTTGATTCCCTGAAAAATAGACACATAAAACCACATACAAACAACCTTGGTTTAAAGAGAACTATGTAGTATGGTGACGTGAACTCACCGAACTTGTTAAAAAAGTTAATAGCCTCGTTTAAAGAGAACTATGTAGTATGGTGACTCCATTTGATACAACATTTCTTTAATATCCATAATTCGTTTAAAGAGAACTATGTAGTATGGTGACACCATAAGAACTGTCTTCAGAGACAGCTCTAACAATTTCGTTTAAAGAGAACTATGTAGTATGGTGACAATTCTTAACGGTTTGCTCGATTTCTCGGAGAGTTAGGTTTAAAGAGAACTATGTAGTATGGTGACTGTTTCCACTGAAAACCACTGTTTTCTTCCCTTCTAAGTTTAAAGAGAACTATGTAGTATGGTGACTTCTTCTCCGTCTATTCTTTCAACAACTGCATACAACTGCTTGGTTTAAAGAGAACTATGTAGTATGGTGACTGTCCTTTGCTGCATTTTCAAGCCATCCCCAAAAAGCGTTTAAAGAGAACTATGTAGTATGGTGACAACCTTAACTTTGGAGGTGAAAATCTTGGAATCAAACCGTTTAAAGAGAACTATGTAGTATGGTGACGAAGAAGCAACCACAGCAGTCTCTGGGGCTTTCCAAGGTTTAAAGAGAACTATGTAGTATGGTGACGCTTTCTGAATTGCCTGCTCTGTCTTGCTTGGCTTTTGTTTAAAGAGAACTATGTAGTATGGTGACAAACTCTTTGTTGTCAATTCTGCACTGGTGCTTAAGGGTTTAAAGAGAACTATGTAGTATGGTGACTGTATTCCTCGCTTGTTTCCTCAAGTTTGCCTTGCAGGTCTAAAGAGAACTATGTAGTATGGTGACTCATCTCCTGTTGTTAATGGCATCAATGCTGTTGCATGTTTAAAGAGAACTATGTAGTATGGTGACCTGCCATTGCTGACAAAGGGAAGACATAAAGCCTTCCGTTTAAAGAGAACTATGTAGTATGGTGACAACGGTAAAGTTCTTGTTTACCATGTTTGTCGCTGGGTTTAAAGAGAACTATGTAGTATGGTGACCTTCTCCGTGAATTGACCGAACCTATTGAAAAAAGAGTTTAAAGAGAACTATGTAGTATGGTGACCAGAAGCGGACTCTTCATATCTTTTGGCGATCTCTTCGTTTAAAGAGAACTATGTAGTATGGTGACTGTCCTTTTTCTTCGTAGCCGTATTCAAAATACTTGGGTTTAAAGAGAACTATGTAGTATGGTGACAAATACTTGGAATAATCCTCAGTTTGATTTTTTTGAGTTTAAAGAGAACTATGTAGTATGGTGACTAACCCACCATTTGATGGGCTATTCATAGTTTATTATGTTTAAAGAGAACTATGTAGTATGGTGACTTCAAATATGCTCTCTCCGAAAACCTTTAACGGCTCTTGTTTAAAGAGAACTATGTAGTATGGTGACTGCCATGAAAATTCTACTGTCACTGCATCAATTATGGTTTAAAGAGAACTATGTAGTATGGTGACTGCCATGAAAATTCTACTGTCACTGCATCAATTATGGTTTAAAGAGAACTATGTAGTATGGTGACTTTATTGTTTCATCATTTATTTTGTCCATACCATATTGTTTAAAGAGAACTATGTAGTATGGTGACGCTTTCAAGGACGGGATAGGGATTGTCTCGCCTTGGGTTTAAAGAGAACTATGTAGTATGGTGACGGCTTTGTGCATCATTGTCAAGCTTGCACTCAATACGTTTAAAGAGAACTATGTAGTATGGTGACCTTTTAAAATTCTCAATGCTGAACTCTAAGATTTGCTTGTTTAAAGAGAACTATGTAGTATGGTGACTTTATATATTTCTTGGAAACCACGTTTTCTTTCATGAGTTTAAAGAGAACTATGTAGTATGGTGACTTTAGCCATATGTTTTTGAATTCCGTTCTGTCTATTGTGTTTAAAGAGAACTATGTAGTATGGTGACATTACTATAAATCTTCCTATTCCTTCTTAAATGGTAGTTTAAAGAGAACTATGTAGTATGGTGACAACTCTTTAAACAAATTATAGTAACTCATAGTTTTAGTTTAAAGAGAACTATGTAGTATGGTGACCTTTAATTCGAAGTGGCACATGCTCTGTACACACTTCGTTTAAAGAGAACTATGTAGTATGGTGACAATCAAAGTAGCCGTTGCCGCCCACTCGAACGACATGTTTAAAGAGAACTATGTAGTATGGTGACGTTGCTCTCTTTTTCCATTCCTCGTTAGAAACCCTTTCGTTTAAAGAGAACTATGTAGTATGGTGACCTTTTCGCTAAACTTAGCGAATCTGCTAAAAAATTCAGTTTAAAGAGAACTATGTAGTATGGTGACGTATATGCGCGGGTAATTCCCGCCGCCGACCGTCATGTTTAAAGAGAACTATGTAGTATGGTGACGGTCTCCTGCCCGACGCTCATTATCTCGTTTGATGCAAGTTTAAAGAGAACTATGTAGTATGGTGACAATTTCTCTTAAAATTTTCTGTGCTTGTTTTTTCAAGTTTAAAGAGAACTATGTAGTATGGTGACTGTAACTTCGTCATAATAGGAAACAAAATTAAGGTTTGTTTAAAGAGAACTATGTAGTATGGTGACTTGTCCTCTGCGGAAATATCGCAGGAAA
>QMNG01000009.1 GCA_003647645.1 candidate division Kazan bacterium
AACACTTTGGACAAAATCTTCTATTGAGATGATGTTTATGGTTAGCTAGCTTTGTTATTTTCTCCGTAAAGTAGGTGTCCATCTCTCTAATGAGCTCAGATTTAATTTTATCCATGATATTCATTCAAACCACATTTTGTAGCTCTATATTATGTTACGTATTCAACGTTTATAAAGCTTGTTATCGAGATAAATCGAGTAAAGACAAAAAGAGAGAAATACAACAAAAATAAAAAAAAGAAAGAAGAGATTTATTCAGATATGGCTTCTAGGGCTTCCCATAGGGTAGCTGGGAAGTCCTTAGGGAGGAAGACCTCACAATTTGGAGCTGAATGAGAGGATTCCCATTCATCGCTCACAAAACAGAAGGTCTTTCCATTTTTGGTGGTTATACCAAATTTGCATTCACTACAATTCATTTATATCAATTCCTTTATTCTTTTGGTGGAGGAGATCGCATCTCCATCCACTAGCAAAAAAATAAAGATTAGATTTTATTCAATATTCGGATTAGGATTAGAATTTGTCTTATCCATGAGGTTAAGACATGTTTGGTCTTAACTTTTGGATATTTGTAGAGATCAAATTCGTGAATCATTCTAATCCATTTTTGTTGATTACGTAGGGCTACGTAATGAATGAAGATATTATCTCTCTTAATATTCGCTAGGGGGTCTTTTTCTTGTTCCATTTTATCACATCTTTTATTGGTTTTGGAGGGAAAGACCGCATCTTTCTCTCTCTGACAAAAAATAAAAGAAGATAATGGCATTAGATTACTTCCTCAACGAACCTTTGACATCGAGGGCAATAGTAGAGAGAAGTATTCACGTAATCGGTTATGTAAGCCACTTCTTTCAAGTCTTCGGATGTCGCATCGCAAGCTTCTTTATGATCCCTCATATCTATTACCATTACATCATGTTCTTCTATTCTCATAAGAAGCCTCATGTAGTTATATTCCAGATCCGATTTATATTTGGTTTCTTTCTTCTTTCTTATCCACCAATTTCTTAATTTCTGCCATAATTCCATATCTTTCACGTCCTAGCTTAATTCTAAAGAAATATACACAATTAAGCTTTATAAGCTTTTCTATGTGAGGGGAATCGGTCAAGATGAGAGAAGATAAGAGCCCGGGTGGGCATCTGGTGGAATATCTGTATAATTAAGATATATATAGCTATATATAGTAGTAGTAGGAAGCTATCCTAGGCACAAATACCATCTTGTATGATTTCATAACGGTCGTTACGGTGGGAGCTCAAGCTGAGGGAGAGGAGCCACATATCTCTTCTCTCCTCCACCCAGAGCGCCAGATCTCTCATTCCACCTCACATCTACTAATCTCCTCCTACCCATGCCGGAACGGGATGATCGGATCTACAGTGTCCCCCTGATGCCCATCCCATCTCTCTCACTGCCCCATCCCATCCACATCTACTACCTGCCATGTCGAAAAATGTCACTCGTAGTAGATGGGTGCGGGAGAGGTATGTGGGGTGGTTTCTCCTCAACTCTCCTCGACTCTCCCCGACCCGACCACTCGATGTCGAAAAGTACCTGGAGACCGTTACCTTTAAATACCATCCTTCCTTTACTACTACAGCACATTTCGGTGATCCGCATGCCCGATCAAACCTCGCCTAATAAGTTAGAGAAACCGAAGTCGAAAAGCATCATCCCACTTCTTTCCGATGTGGAGCTTGCCCCAATAGAGGAGATGCAATCCGTTAAACCTGTCGAAACAATGAATGAACTCCGTAAGCTCTACAACACCATTAAAGCTCACTTCCTCGTACTCATCCAAGATGAGGTCGCAACCCGATCCGTCCACCCAGACATCCTGAGATTCTCACAAGAGCTCCGAAAACTGCTTGAAATGCTTCTCGTCTTTGAACTCAAGTTCACCCAGAGCACGAAATCGAAAGCGTCGCCTAAAACATCTGACTTACTCGAATTCTTCAAAGGTGCTCTCACCGACGAAGATCGGGAGCGTATCGCTAGCAAAATTCACGAAAAAATCAAAATTCTTGATGTCGAAAAAGAGGAGGCTGATAAAAATGGAAAGAGAGATCACAAAAATTGAAAGTTATCAGGAGATGCTCCGCACTATTATGGGAAATTGTGCATCTGCTTATATTAGATCCCTCCTTCAAATTGCTCTCTACTACTTTGAGTATTTAAAGGAGGACATGCTCCAACTTGAACATACTTAAAGAATGGGCTGAGTCTCACGACTTTGAGAACGAAACAGATCGCCTTAAATTTGAAGCGGCTATGGTCTCTTGGGCAGATCGTGCTGAGTACTTCTTTCGAGATCCTAACGATCCCCATAAACCACTCCGTCTTTACCCATCCCAGAAGCGTCTCATCTGGGCGCTCCAGTTCGGTAAAGATCTTGAACATCCCGAATACCCAGCCACCAAGGGATCCCTCGCCACCGCAGGTCGCCAACTCATGGGTAAATCCACTGGATGTGCGGCTGGTGTCGCCGCTGGTATGCTCGATCCGAACCTCCACTTCGGCTTATTCGCTCACGTAGAAGACAAGTCCATTGAATTGATGAATAAAGTGCAATGGTTCCTCATGACTTCAGATTTCAAATTCTTAAAGCACCCTAAAAAGTGGTCAAAGAAGGAAATCTGGCTCAAGAACGGATCTTCCGCGAAGTCTCACACCGCAGGGAAGTCCATCGAGGGTGGATCCTTCCACTACGGTATCATAGACGAAGCTGGTAACATGGAAGATCGCGTCATTCAAGTTCATATCTTACCCACCTTTCGTGCCATCGGCATCCACTGGGTGATGGTCGGCACACCTCGTGGCAGGCGTGGTGTCTTTTGGCACTTCCATGAGAAGAACGCTCGTAACCTTGCGATGGGGCTCCCTCCCCGTTACCAACAAATTTACATGGATCCTATTAAGGACGGGCGCGCCACCGCCGAGTCCCTCGAAGAAGAATCCTTCGAGTACGGTGAATGGGCTCGACAAGAAGTGTATGGAGAGTTCATCTCCGCTCAAGACATCTACTTCCTCGAAGAGTGGATCGAATACGCGATGGGTAACCTCACCCGTGACGGTGTCGCTCATAAAGGGCTCCCATACTCTAACACCTGGAATAACGTTAAAGAACAATATAGAGGGCTCTACAACATCGGGATCGACTTCGGTATTTCCCGATCCTTGACAGTATTCGCTGTCGCTCATAAAGAGGGCAACCTCGTTTATCTCGATTACATGAAAGCGTTTAAAGACGAGAAAAAACACCTCCCCGTCCTTGAACGTCTTGAAACCGAGTGGATTCCGTTTTGGAAACCGAGATACATCGTTCCAGATGGTTCTACCATCGGTGTCACTGATTGTGAATTAATCAAACGAACATGTATGAAATTCAGTGGGACGTTCGTCTATGATAACTACCCCAACGACGATTCCAAAATCGGTTTCATTATGAGCGCTCCCAAAGTGAAACAGGAGTTATTCTCCAACTTACGAAGCCTCTTTGAAAGAGGTTTAATATGTCTCCCATCCCATATGGGAGCAATACGTCCAGGAGAACCTGGATTTGATATGTATGAACTTAAGAGAGAATTATGTAACCTCCAATACGAAATACGTGGAGAGAATGTCGTCTTTGATGAGAGCTCATCCATTGTAAAAACAGATCGTATTGTTGCACTCGCTCTCGCAGTTTATCCATTTAAAAAATCAGTATATAAATATCAAAATGATACGATTTTGACTTCTCCTTACCCGACCACTCAAATTTATGAACCTGACATCCAAACCAGAGAAGTCTTAATCAATAGATATGACCCCTATAATAGAAGAAGATACTATACGTGATCGTTATGTCATACATCCCATCTATGTTAAGGACTGGATATGATGTCCCATATAATATTGATAACAAATATCGAAACAAGCACCCAACTGTCATTCTTGATGACATTAACCGAACAATATCCGTCAATTTAGATAAAGAAATTAAAATATTACGACTCCACAACGCTTTAGACACCACACCCAACCGAAAGTGGTGTTACTGGGCTGAATCTACGTGCCAAACCTTCACTAATCTTTTTGCTTCTTCCGTCACTGGAAGTGGTATCCGTGTAAGAACAGATAACGAAAAAGCATACAAAGTGATTAATAATTTTAACAGAAAAGTCAATGCCGCTGGTATGTCTATAGAAGACGTCATTCATTACGGCTTTATCGACAACGCTATTCACGGCTTTTCTGTGTGGCGTATTCTCAGGATCCCGGAAAAACCATATATCGACTTAGGTCGTCTTGACGCTGGTAAAATATTCACCGAAGTTCACCAAGCGAAAGGATGGATTAAGTTCATTTATGAAGATTACTTCGACGTCCTCCAACCCAAATCAAAGCGTGGATTCAACAGTGTTGGTTGGCTCCCATCTTACGACTTAGAAAAACGAGAACGTAGCGACACCGGTATGAAATTCAGGTGGCACATCCCAATGGAATCCACTCTTTACTTCAATCTTGTTTCCCGTCCTCCTATGTCCGCTGCTATGCAGTATGTTATTTTTAAACGGTGGATCCTTTGGTTCATGCGGAAATGCGCTGAAAAGAACTGGTATCCTCCACTCATCGGGACATTGGGTAACAGAGATAGACCGTTTGAGTTTTCACCCGAGGACGAGAAAAAGCAAATGCGAGATTTTGCTAACCGCATCGCTCAACTCCCATCGTTCGGAGTGCTTGTTAAACGATTTGGTGAAGAGTTAGAAATCTTACAAGATCGAACCACACCAGCCGCTCGTCAAAATTTCATTGATTCCATCCGTCTCCTCGATGAACAAATAATCTTTGCTATGGGTGGCACTCTTGGTTTCACCGCAGTAGAGAAATCAGAAATAGGCGAGGGCAGACAACGTGAAAATATGTTTGTTCGTGCCGTTGAAGCTGCCAGACGCAGAATTGGTAATAAGTTGATTGATTTTTACGTTAATATCCTCTTACCCGAGTACGGTATTAGCCTCGACCCGAGCGACATAAAAATGGATTGGTCGCACCTTAAACAAGACCGAAACCTTGAAATCGTGCAAATGGCTGTTTCCGCTTGGGAATCGGGAGCATTCACACCAAAATACACACTAAAGGCGCTCAGTTCTGTGTGGGACTGGGTCGATCCAAACGACAAAGAAGTCATCAAATGGATGAAGGAGCAACGTAAATTAATGAATAAACAACAAACTGATTTTGGAAAGACTCAATCCCAACGAAGTCTTGAAAAGTCCACCCAAGCGACCAGACCCGTAAGTCAAAAAGAAGGAGCTGTCCAGAAACGGTAGGAATAAAAATAGACGATACTAAAATAAAAGAATTTAAAGAATCATTAGAAATTTTACGGGATAACGCTGAAAATTTTGCCACCACCATCGCTCATGAGTGGGCAAAAACTTATCACGGTAAAGTCATTGAATACATCGCTGAAGACCAACCAAGTTACTATAAACTTCCAATTAGTGATTCAACTTGGATGTGGAGACGTAGAAAGTATCCAGGAACTGAAGACAACCCAGCTCTATTGGTCACTGCTTCATTACTTAGTTCAATTGACTTTTATCCAAAATATAAATACACTATATCAGGAAAATGGGTTCCACCTAGCTCCTCCACTCATAAAGGATTTGGGAGAGTTTTTATTGGAGCAATTAATGATGAAGTCGAAAAGAAAGCATGGATGCTTCATGAAGGAGGATTTTCATCTCCAATGAGCGCATTTCCTAGTTATTATATTCCACCAAGGCCATTTATGACATTTCCTGATGATTTTTACAGAAATTACATTATAAATAAACTACAAGAAAAATTTAGAAAAGTCCTCGAAGACTTTAAGCTTTTACGAAACTTTTAAATATGATGGATCATTTTAAGTTCAGTGATATATTTAAGGTGATTTTTGTGGCTGATGATGTTTTTTGTGTTTTTGAATATGCACAAGAGCTTCAGGACGAATACAAGCTTTCAAAAAAGGAAGCTATTGCCGAAGCTTGGGTAACTTACATTTCCCTTGCTAAGCTCGATACAGCAGCACGAGAAAAAATCCCTTCTGAAAAGTTTGCTGTGCCTGGAAAACGTAAGCTTCCAATTCATGATTGCGCTCACGTTCGTAACGCTATGGCAAGGTTTAATCAGACTCAAGGATTAACTTCTGCTGAGAAAGCAGCCGCACGAAGGCGAATTCTAGCTGCTGCTAAAAAGTGTGGAATAGAAGTGAAAAACTTTTAAAAGGAGATTAAATGCCAGAAAAGCTTCAACGAGTGTATGATGCGTGTATGCGTTCCAGTTGGGCTGAGAAGCAGTCTGGTGGGGATCCTAAAAAGAAAGAACAAATTTGTCGCGCTACCGCTGTAAAGGCAACTGGTCAGAAGTGGCAACATCACTCCAAAAATTCTTTAACCGATCTTGAGAGCGAACAAATTGAAATGGACATGTCGCTCCACGTCCTCAATGCCGAGTTGTCAAGACCTGGTATTCTCACAGTAAAAGGGATCGGTATTACAGACGAGTACGTTTCTACTGAAGATTTAATAATTTATCACAAAGATATTATCGGATCGAAAATTCTATTCGATCATTATCACCCCGTCCGTGCTATTAAAATTAACGGAACCGAGAAGCGATTTCCAGTCTTTGGATACATCAAAAACGCTGAAATTGTAAATCTCGGTGAACACATCGGTGTTGAGCTCACGTTCGATGTCATGGGGTTTAGTAAAGCTCATAAAAAATTACAAGAAATCATTCTTTCTAAATTAGATGAGGGAGATCCAATCGGAATCTCCGCTTATTACATACGCTACTATGGGGAGGATAAAGAACAAACGCTACACTTACATTGGGAAGAATTTAGCATTACTCCCCATCCAGTTTGTCCTATTTGCCTCACCACAGAGGCTAATAAATATTCTGAATTATCTATAAAAGGTGAAAATGTTATGGAAGAAAAAAACGAGAATCCTTCGGGAGCAAACACTGAAAATTCTACTCAAGAAGAAGCCACCAAACTAAGTGAAGAAACCAAAACAGAAAATCCACTCATTACCGTTGATTCACTTCAGGAAGCAATTGTTGAAATGAATTCAATAATTGAGTCCCAGAAGTCAAAGATCGCTGAATTAGAAGAACTAATAAAAGCGAAAGAATCAACTATTGAAGAAATGAGCACCAAACTTTCAGAAACGCAAGAAAAAATCACTTTTCTCTCAGAAAAGAAACCGTTACTTGATGCTATCGCTGAAAAACTTGGTGGAAAGTACAAAGAAAATCCTAAACTCCAGGAACACTATGAAAAACTTCCTATCGAAATCCTCAAAGTGGAAGTCGAACGACTTTCCGCTGAAGAGAAAGAAATTAAAGAAGTTCCTGTCGAAAATAATCCTCAACCGAAGGATCAAACCCCAGACGACATAAAACTCGAAGAGTTATTCCCTGGGTTAAATAGAATGATCGAAGATGCAAAGCGAGATTCATTCCGTTTTGTAACACGAGCTTAAAATTATTATTTAAAAAACTAAAAGGTGAGTTAAATGGCTACAGTTCCTACCAGAACTGCTGTCGATTCCGTTCTCCGTCTCGACCATCAACTAATCATTGGACATCTTTATGCTCTCAAAGATGACACTTCTGCATATGAGTGTGACGCTGTTGAGATTTCAACTGATCCAGCGACTCTCGTTGGAGGCTCTGGACTCGATAATAAAATCGAAGTTATAAAATCTCGCGGTGGAAACTATGCAGATATGATGATTGGAATTCTTGCTAATCGAAGGTTGGCTGACGACATCAACAGAAATGTTGAAGTAGTCACTCACGGTGTTATTCTCGGGAAAAACAGTTCTTCAGAAAACACCATTCGAGCTGCATGCTTATTCCAGTCCGCATCTAACGGAGCTATCACAGAAGCTACCGCATACGAAAACGTTCGTGGTAAAACCTATGAACCGATAGAACCGTTGAAATACGGTACTGTCTTTGTGTTTTAAGGTGATGTAAATGAGTTTTACTAAAGATACCGCAAGGATTCCTCCAACAGAAGGTCTCATACCCAACATGGAAAAGTACAACCAGTACTACGAGGAATTACGTCCCAGAACTTTTTTAAAGCTAGTTCGTAGATGGGACGAGCAATTCCCCCTAACCTTAGGGAACGTATTTACTGAAGATACTGCACCTGATTGGGCATTTCGATGGCCTATCTACATCGAGCCACGACATATGACTCCATTCACCGAACCAAACACTCAAACACCGATGATCACGGCAGCTATGAAATACGAAGACTTTGTTTGCAGACAAATCAAAGAAGGTTTCTGGGTTAATACTTTTGAAATAAAGTACCCATTAATCAAGTCTATTATTCCAGAGCGAACGAGAATGGTTCGTGATGCTCAAGCGTTACGAATTGAATATTCTTTAGTTCAAGCCGCAATGGGTAACACCTGGAATAATCAAAATAATGCGAGAATGTCCGCTGGAAATGCATTAGTATGGACTAATCCCAACTCAACTCCGATTGGGGACATCCTTCAGATGCAAACTTATGTTTATCAAATGTGTCAAAGACGACCTAGCAATTTATTCTTAGGATGGACTGCTTGGCAAGCGTTACTCAATCATCCAGCGATCTTAAATCAGATGCTTTACACTCGTAGAGATCTGCTTACCAATGGTATGATTGAGATGATCAAAGGGTTGCAAATTCATGTTGTAGAAGGATACTACAAAGAAGCATCCGATGAAAGCAATATGGTCGGAGCACCTGGACGCGGTGACGTGAGAGAAGACATTTCTCCTACTGAAAAGCACTGGTTACTTGAAGATGTTGCATTGGTGACAACCAGTAACATTGGAAAGTTATTCAGAGCAACTGGAGAACACGAAGGAGTCGCACAGTGGGAAGACGTAGATAAAAGCAAAATCCTGTATAAATTAGTTCGTGCGTTCTGTCCTGTTATAGAAGATTACGCCCGAGTTGGACGAATCGACTTTGTGACAGATAGTAACGATGTCGATTTATACACCAGCCAAGGCGCTGAAGGATTTTGGGGCGGATAATTTAAGCTAAACTCAAGGCAATACGAGTTTAGGGTGTGGTAGGGAAGGTAGGAAAACTCCGTAAATCCCACCTAAAAACCAAAACCTCCCATTCATTTTTAAAGGTGATAAGATGCCTAATGCAAAAGCTGTTGCCGAGATTCCTTGGCGAGGTAAGTATAAAGTCGATTTAAATAATCCTACTGCTACATATTTAAATAACCCAGCTCTCATATTTTCTATTACCAAAAATTTAAAGCTGTTATTGACTGTAATTGAAATCACTCATCTTGGAAATCAATCTACTGCTAATAAAACAATTAAAGTAGTTCATCGAACATCGCCACCTGCCCATGATCCCAACGCAGGAGCATATGATTGGGATTATGAAATAGCGACTTATACGGGAAATTCAGAAGATAAGATTTTCAACGAGTCCCACTTTGAGAAAATTTACATCCTTCCAGGTGACTCGCTCATCATTTATTGGGACAACACTTACGATGCCACCGCTAACGTTACCATAACGTTTAGACAGGTGTAATTAGGAAGTGTAAAATATGTGGGCTCCACCTAGGTAATTATTTTTTTAATATAAGAGGAGGCTGTATATTGGAATCTATTTTTAAAACATTTCGATTACTGGTGGAAAGCGATTCACCAGGTAATAACACTGGATTTAGTCACGTCATCCGATATTTAACTCACTACTTTTCTAAACTTGGACACCGACAAATCGTAGTCGGATGGCAACATATTGGACTTCCCAGATTGACATGTTCCAAATGCGAACAAGATTTACTCATGTTTGGGAAATTAAGGGACGAATGCAAACTCTATTATGAAGTTGCTGGGGGGCCTTACGAAGGCGGGATGAATGGTAGATATACATTCAACGAATACCTTTATGAATACGATCCAGAAGTCATTTTCACTCTTGCTGACATTCAATGGTTAAAGTTCATTCCACCTAACAAAGGAAATAGACCTTGGGTAGCATACTTCCCAATTGATGGAGATCATTGGGATGATGTGGTGTGGAATTCGATCCTCGACAAATGTGAATTTCCTGTCACGTACTCCAAATTTGCTCAGGAAGTATGTAAAAAGAACGGATATGACAACGTAAAAATGATTTATCACGGTCACGATCCATACATTTTTAAGCCGTATCCAATGGAAAAAGTTCAAGAGTCGATCAATCAAAACTTCATTCCAAGGAAGATGGATCCAGATGCGTTCCTCGTTGGAGTAGTTCAAACTGTCAATCCACGTAAAAATTGGGACTATTGGCTTAAAATATTTGCCGAGTTCGTTAAAGATAAGGACAACGTGATCGCCGTACTCATCACCGATCCAAATTCACAAATGGCATACACCTCTCGTATAAGCCTCAGGAGAATGATAAAAATGTTGGGTATTCATAAAAAAGTATGGATACCAATGAATTATCACTTTTGGGGTGGATACAACGACTTACAAATGGCTGAAATAACTAACTGGTTTCGGAAAGGGTGTTATTTCACCGTATCTGGCGGTGAGGGATTTGGACTTTGTGTTGCTCCTGAAACAATGATACACACAAAGGATGGTTTTAAACCAATTTATAAAGTAGAAATTGGCGATAAAGTTGTTGGAATTGATGGGAATTATCACATTATAGAAAAGAAAGTATCAAGGAAAACAAACAAATTATATAAAGTAAAAACATTTAATGAATCAATAACAGTATCATCAGATCATCCATTTTATACCTTTAGTGATAATAAATTTCAATGGAAAACTCCAACTCAGTTGAAAAAAGGAGATTATATTTGCTCTCCTATAGAAAAAAGAATGGAAACAATCAGTAAAATAGATATAACAAAGTACGTAAAATGTAAGTACAATGACAAGTACGTCTGGTTAGAACATGGATTCTCTCCTAAACAAAAGAAGTCTATTTCTTATTGTATTGAAAATTATCATACTACCAAGAAAATAGTAGAAAAGGCACGTAAGTATCTTCGAGGAGAACTTAAAAATGTTAAATCAGAAGAAGTTAAACGAGTTGCATCTCTTATCAAAGATGATGTTCCATCACCAATAAAGTACCCACGATATATTGAGTTAGATAAAGACTTCCTATACTTTGCTGGATGGTTCATCGCTGAAGGCTCATATTACAAAGGTGCATTTGAATTGTCCCTAGGTATAAATGATAAACCGTATATTGAAAAAATACTCAGATTTCCGAGAAAAAATAATATTTCTATTAAAGTGATTGAAAAAGGTAATAGAATCCGAATCATAGGCTCATCTGCAATACATGGGCGCTTATTTAATATTCTTTTTGGAAAAGGAGCAAGAAATAAAAAGATTGATCCTATATTTTTCCATTCTAAGTACGCTATGGAACTAATAGTAGGATTAATTCTTGGGGATGGTTCAACAAAAGTTTATGAATGCCGAAAGCAGAGGTTAATTACATTTTCAACTACTTCATTAACATTAGTAAGACAACTAAAGCGCCTTTTAATGAGTTATAAAATTTATAGTAGCTACAAAAAAGCTAAAGACAAATAT
Source organism: candidate division Kazan bacterium (assembly GCA_003647645.1). Classification (GTDB taxonomy): domain Bacteria; phylum Patescibacteriota; class Kazan-3B-28; order Kazan-3B-28; family Kazan-3B-28; genus B79-G16. Next base: position 11,641 of record QMNG01000009.1, read on the forward strand.
AGGCTTTTTATTTCAGGAGACTTTACAGAAATTCTAGCACCATTACTTGGACTCGAAGAATATAAAATAGACAAATCAAAATCACACACTCAGGTAAAATTAAAGGATGGGTATTTTCTTATTCCTGTCAAAAAAATAGAAAAAATAAACAAAGCACAGGAAGTTTTTGATATTCAAGTAAAAAATTCTCATAGCTTTGTTGGTGAATTTCTTTTACTTCATAATAGCCAATTTCAAGCCATGTGTTGCGGTGCTCCAGTAGTAGCGCTTGATTATACCACACCAACCGAATTCCTCGCTAACGGGAGAGGATACCTCATTAAGAAAGGAGATTGGGATATAATCGATGGGTTTGAACGACCAACACCAGACATAGACGATGCTGTCGAAAAATTAAATGAAGTGTATTATAACCGAGAAAAAGCTCAAAAAGTCGCAGAAAAGGGAAGACGGTGGGCTAGTAAAATAACGTGGAACTCGACCATTCCTCAATGGGTAAGACTGTTTAGAGAGGTGGCTGAGGAAATTGCCTGATAAACGAAGGTTATCATCAAATAGAAAAAAGCGAAATAGGGACATTCGCACCAAAAGCGTAACAAGAAGAATACCAACGAAACCTGGTGTTCTTCGTAGAGGGGAACCTTCTGAAGAATTAATGATGAAAAGGCGTAACGCATTATCTTCACTCCCGACACCACCGACCCCAACTACTAATCCCCCAAACCAGTATAAAACCAATTTACCAATGATCACATTAAATGGTATGGTTTATACGAATGACTCATTCTCAATAGTTACTCGTGGATTAGCTCTTGGACTCATTCAGAATGGATGTGACGTTGCTATTAACGCGTGGCCTAACGGTAGCAGATCCTTGCCAATAGAACCAAAAGTTAAAAAAGCAGTTAGAAAGACATCAGATATGAAAATTGGAATACGTATATCACACCCAAATTCATTTTCCGCTCTTAGTGCTTACAAGTATCGAATTGGAAAAGCGTACTTTGAGACCAATCTATTCCCGAATATTCCACCAAATAATTGGGTAGCCGATTGTAATAAATACTGCGACCAAGTGTGGGTTTCGTCTGAATTTAACAAAGAAGTGTGTGAAGAATCTGGTGTAGATAACGTCTATGTAGTTCATGATGGTTTCGATCCAAATATTTTCAATCCAAATGGAGATAAATATCCGTTACCATTTGATGACGATACGTTTATTTTTCTCACGGTCGGTAATTCTCAAAAGCGAAAAGGAACCGACTTAATTTATCAAGCGTTCACCGAAGAATTTGACGAATCGGAGAAAGTCGGACTTGTATATAAATCTTACGCTCCTTGGGCTTGGGGAGCTGCTAAATACGCTAAACCTGGTAGAATTTATCACTTTGGTAAAGTAATTGAATCTGAAACAGGGCCTATGCTTGTAGATTCTTCAATACCGTATAATCAAATGGGATCGTTATACAGAGCCGCTGATTGCTTTGTTTTACCAACTTACGGCGAGGGAGCCGGGGTTTGTTGCGTTGAATCAATGGCATGTGGCGTTCCTGTTATCACAACGAATTGGTCTGCACACCTTGATTACTGTAATAACAAAAACTCGTATCTTATTGAAGGAGAAAGGTTTGAACGTGCTTTTGAGGGATTAGATTGGCAAGGAGAGTGGATCGTGCCATCGCTAGATCAATTGAAATTCTATATGCGATACGTGTATGAACATCCGGAAATGGTCAAACTAAAAGTTAAACAGGCACTAAAAGATGCTCAAAAATTCACATGGAAAAATTGTGCTAAAGAAGCAATTCAAAAGCTCTCATTTGTAGTTCCCGAAGTAGGAAATTATATAGATTTTAATGTGATGAATTTATAATGGTACTCATTCAATGGGAAGGCCCTGTAACCGACCCTGTCGGCTACGCTACTGTAGCACGTGAATTTCTTTTTGCTCTTGATAAACTCGGAGTAAATTGTTACTTACCCCAAGGCGTTCAAGGATGGACTGATGTTAAAAAACTTGATAAAGAATTCATTAAACTTTTCAAAAAACTCAGTAAAAAACCACAAAGTAATAAAAAGTCAATTACTATTCATTTTAGGCTTCCTTTCCATCATCAGAAAAAAAGTAATGAAATAATTATGACAATCTTTGAAACGAATAGAATACCACATCAATGGGTTAAGATGTGTAATAACTATTTCAGAGAAACATGGGTTCCAAATGAATTCAATATGAAAACTTTTCGTGATAGCGGTGTGAAAAAGTTATATAAAGTTCCTTATGGTGTAAATCTCGATAGGTATAATCCAAATATTGAAGAATTGAAATTGGAGAATCGGTTCAAGTTCCTTTCTATGTTTGATTTCTCATACAGAAAGAATCCTCATGGTTTAATCAACGCGTATTATAAAGCATTCAATTATGACGATGACGTTGTTTTATATGTGAAAACGTGGAACATACCTGTTATTCAATTTAAAGATTATATTAAAAAAGTGCAGAAAGGATACAAAAATAAGAAAAGATTCCCTAAAATTATTATAATTCCATCAGTAATAAGTGATAGCAACATCGCTCGACTACTCAAAACTGTAGATATTCATGTCATGCCTTCTTACGGAGAGGGATGGTCTATGCCATGTATTCAATCAATGGCGTGTGGAACACCATCAATTGCGACATCATGGGGAGGACAAATGGAATTTCTAACAAACAAAAACTCGTTTTTAATAGCAGTGAAAAGCTTAATACCTGTAAAGGTGTCGCATCATTTATGGTATCATTCGTATATGCAATGGGCAAATCCAAATATAAATCATTTATCGTATTTAATGAGATATTGTTATGAACATCCAAAAGAAGTAAGAAAGAAAAGTAATCAAGGAATTAGAGATGTTAAAAAATGGACGTGGGAAAATGCAGCTAAAATAATGGTAAAAAGATGTGAAGAACTATGCAATTAATAGATATAATTTTACTTTCGTGTAATCATTCATCATACACAAAAATGGCTATTCAATTTTTAATGAGAAATACGCTTACACCGTTTAGGTTTATTTTTTGTGATGATTCCACTGATGATACATTAGAATACTTAAAAAGTGTTAATCACGAAAAAATTATACTCCATTCAAACAAACTCAGAGGAATACCAAAAGCGATAAACGAAGGTATAGATAAGGTTGAAAGCAGGTATTATGTTATTATGGCTAATGATGTCTTTGTTGGATATAATTGGTTATCTCCCTTACTTGAAGAAGCACAAAAGTATGACCTTGGTATCATTTCACCATACGTTTTTCCTAATAATGTAATGGTAAAACATCCACCACTAGATGAAGAAACACGATTTATGTATAAGAAATTTATGAATTTAAGGAGCAAATATATTAAAAAGTCTGATGATGTAAATATATCAACTCTAAATATGATACTTAGGGAAGTGTATGGACAATTTGAGCCATTTACTGTAAAATTCGTTAAGAAATATAGTAATTTACCGTTACATCCAAACTTTATTAATCCGTGTATATCATTAATTGACGGTTCAACTAATATTAGATACGATGAAAATTATGGTAGATTTGGTTATCACGATGTTGATTTCTGGAAGCAAATGAATATTATATATCGTAAGAAATGTGGAACTACATATAAGTCGTATGCACATCACTTTATTTACACTACGACAAGAAAAGATCATGTTATTTATCATAACATGCATAAAAAACCCGAGTATGGGTATGATAAAAATAGAGAATACTTTTTGAAAAAATGGAAAAGTTATACTAGTTGGAAGAACGTTTAAATTAAGTAAATAATATAATATTAAAGGCGATGTTAATTGAATATAGCGGTCATAAGAAATTATGTAGTTGAAAAAGAAATAATGTATGCGCTCAAACAACTCGGTCATAACACCAAATACATAAGTCTTTTAAGTCCAATAAACGCCTTTAAGAATATAGAACTTATAATTTCTACTCCTTGGTCTCATTACCCAATTTCTAAAGTTAATGAGTTGAGGAAAAAAGGAGTGAAAATAGCTTATTGGAGTCGTGCTACACCGAGTATAGAAAAAGAATTACCAAAGTTTATAGATACAGCTGATTACGTATTTACACCATATAAAAGCAAGTATAATTATTTACCATTATGTGCCAGTAGTAATCCAGAATGGGAATTACGTCATAATTACAAATGGGATGTTTGTTCTATTGTGATGCATAATGAAGGTCATAAAGGAATAAATAAATTAAAAGAAACATACAAAAATCTTAAAAGGAAGTATATTATAGTTGGGCCTGCGTGGGATCGCTATCCTGAATTTAACAGTATATATATGAAAGATTACAATCAAAGATACCGTTATTATTGGGACAGTAAAATATCTATAAATATACTTAAGAGTGTTGATGCGCTACCGCTTAGATACTTTGAGACGTGTAGATGCAGATGTTTTCCAATATTTTATGAGAGCGAGTTGTTAAACGAAATTTACCCAACTGAATTACTAGTTACGTTTAATGATAACACTAAGGTTTCAAAAATATATGAGAAAATTGATTACTACTTAGATGAATCAAATAATAAAG
>QMNG01000010.1 GCA_003647645.1 candidate division Kazan bacterium
GCCAAGCGTCCACTCGTACCTGATTCGCCGATCGAAACCCACCATCCGAAGCAGGGCGGTCATGGCTCCAGCTCGAAGAATGAAAACACGTGCCCAGCTCACAAGAGCGACTGGGTTCTTTACTCGCAACAGGAATTCCCAGGGAACTCCATGCAGCGGCTGTTCGATCGGTGCCCACAGCTTTGGTCCTTCCGCTGCGGCCAGCGGCAGGACGGCGTCGACCAGGTCGCCTGAAACCGGGCGTCCAGCATCAAGAAGCTTGAAGCCCTGATAAAGGGCCAAGCGTGCTGGCATTGGGTCGTTTGTTGCTGTCATGTGTTCACCATTCCTTTGTTTCCTTTAGTCTCTCTTGGTTAGAGACTTCTTACTTTTGTCTGTTTTCCTGTCCAGCCAGTAGCGGAGATGTTCGTCCCACACATCTAGCACCAACCCGACCAACAATATATAGGCGCAAATCAATCCAATCAGCTCTACCACAGAAAAAAACACAAGAGCCCAAAAACAAGCCCCACTCATGTTATCCTTCCTCTTCCCGTAGTCAATAGTCTCTCCGATAATAGAATATCATATCGTCGAGAAGATGTCAAGAAAAAAGCTGTTGACCTGGTGTTAGTTGATGCCCTAAGCCCAAAACAAAGCCCCTGCTGGGGGGCTGGGTGAGATACGTGTTTTTCCTGGTATAAGGTTCTTAATGAGGCAGAAACTAGAATTTCAACCGTCGCTCTAAGTCCTCGACCTTCGCTTCCAGTTCCTTGATCCTGAACGCACCATTCAGAAAGGAACCAAGAAAAACCAACAGGATGAGGCATAGATTAACAATATCCATTCCGGTTACTTCATTCATTCTTGTGTGACCTCTTCTTGCCATTCGCCCGGTGTTGAGCTTCCAGCTTCAACCGTGCATCCCTAACATACAGCTCATTAATATCTATACCCACCCCGTCCAAAAAATACTTCTGCGCCGCCATTAAGGTAGTTCCACTACCAACAAAGGGGTCAAGCACTCTACCAGGTACCGTGTCACCAAAGCATGAACAACCAGGCTCAAACCCCAGCGTCTTCCACTCGGTCTTTTCAGTCTGGTCCAGTGTTATTCTTTGTGTCCCTCCTGACCTTCCGCATCGTATTAACTGATCTCGACATTCTACCGGATGTTTACCCCTAAACACTCGCCGAACTACTCTTCTCCAGGGTGCTCCACACTCACTGCAACACCCAACGACCGGTGCTGACGCTCGAAGAAGCAGATCGACCAGTTCTTCAGGCATAGTAGCAACGTGCTTAATTCCCGTTTTTGATGCCTTATTTATACTCCACACCGTTCTGAGCCGCCTCTTGCCACCGCACTTTGCGTCTTGCATTACTCCTACGTAATCAAAGTATGGCTGCTCGGACTTGGCAAACTGGAAGACATACTCAAAATCCAAAGCTGGGTGGCGCTTGACAGGCTGAGGATGAGCATTGGGCTTGTGCCAAATGTTTGTACTGAGCAGTATCCACCCGTCGTCGATCATAGCCAACGCCAAGCGCATCGCTGTAGCAGGTAGTCCTCTATGTTTTTCCTTTGCCGGTAGCCCCTTATGCTTTTCCTTCCCTTTGTAATACATATCCCCATAGTTCAGCCAGAAGGTACCATCGGGACGGAGCACCCGCCTTACTTCCCGGAACACAGCTACTAGACTGTTAATGTGTTCTTTTTGTGTAGGCTCGTTGCCCAGCGCAGTAAACTCGGCCCCGTAGTACACACGTTGGCCCCAATAAGGAGGGCTGGTGATACACACGTGAAACCAGTCTTCAGGCAAGGTCTTAAGGATGGTTAAAGCGTTGCCGTGTATTATTTTCACTGGTTAGCTCCTTTATTTTCGCTTGCAGTTCTTCGATTGCAACCGCATTGGCCACGGGTAGGACAAGAAAGGAGAAGGCCAACAGGAGAATAAGGCAGGCAAGTGCGGGGGTTATTTGGTGGCTCAATTGTGTGTGTCCTTTCTGTTCCGTTTGTATAAGGGCTGGTGGTTAGAAGCTAAGCGTTAGGGTTCGCCTGTAGCCTGCGCCTGGGCCGTTTGGGTTAGCGGTTGATCTGATGTTGGTTGATGTTTGTGTTTCTGTTTACCATGGCTTGGGTGACACACAAAAGGGTTCGCCTGATGCGATCAGGGGGTGTCCTTCTGTGCGCCACATTGGCCCACTTCCGAACACCTGATCGAGTCATGGCAGCCGTGACCCGATCATCATGATCGCATCAGCCGATGATCGGGTCACCATGATCTGATCATGCCGCTTGTGACCGCAGCATCGTACCATGCTCTACGATGCTGCACTATGCAGCGCTGCGTTCTGTAGCATGCTGCGGTCTGCCATAGTGCAGAGTGCAGCACCAGGCCCGTCTCCATGTTGGCAAGCCGATTGCTATATGAAAATAGAGTGCCAGGTTCATCCTCATGTTGGCAAACCGATTGCATATAGCAATTGGCTTGCCATATCCGCATTCGTCTTGGCATGGTGGGTGCTATATGAAATATGTGTGCCAGCCTATCGGGTATGTTTTGGCATAGAGATAGCATATATGAGATTTTCATGCCAACTTGAAAATTCGGGGAGACAAAAAAAACACCCTGGGCATTTGCCCAGGGTGTTCGGGAAGAGAAGGCGATTAGTCGTCCATCGCCTTCTCTTCCCATCCGGTTTTCCGCCTCACTTCGAGGCGGGGCACCGGGCGGCCATTCGCGTGATTGGTCGCGTGCTCGAACACGCGACCCACGCATCCAGGCCCGGTTGCCGTGAACAATTCCTGGAAGCGTCCCTCAGACGCTTCCAGGAAAAGCGACGTTCCGGCCTTGTCGTGGGAAAGGGCCCAGTAGCGGCCTTTTCCTTCTATTTCACTACCCTTGTGGGCGGTAAAGACCTTACGCGGCGTGTCCTTGAACACGCCGCTTTGAGTGATAGCACTCGCCTTTGCGGCGAGCGCCAACAACGCCTTTGGCGCTTCCGCCAACTTGGAAAGTTGGCGGAAGGCCACCTTGATGGCCTTCACCTTGTTCTCGTTCTTGTTCTTGGCCACCGGCGCCTTCTTCTCCACGCCCTTCTTTTCCGTGTTCCTTCTTGCCATTCTTTCCCACCTTTCCCTATCCTAGCGGCCCAGCCCGTTCGTCTGGGCCGCTTGTCGTGAAGGCCCATCGGTGCGATGGGCCTTTGTTCCTTTACTCGTTTTCCTTCATCGCTTCCTGCGCCGAGCGCAGGAAGCGATTGAAGATCGTGGCCGCGCGAGCGGCCGACTTCGGCCGCCCGGCAAGCGTTTCTTCGGCCACACAAATGGCCGAAGAAACAGCATTGTCGGCCAGAGTGTAGGCGCCCGTAGGCGCTTTTTCGGCCAAGCGGGCCGCGCGAGCGGCCTGCCTCAGCCAGAAACGCACCATTATGGCTGTTTCCTCGTTTAGCATCCTCGCGGCGCGGGCCGCGCGGACGCTCTTTTCGATGCGCCTTATTCTCTTGATCATTATTAACCTTCCTTTCCTTAGAAGATGGAGTAAAGAGAATGCGTGCTGGCGTATACCAGCACGCAAAAACAAACGACCAGCATAGTGTACACTACACTGGTTGCTATGCTCGTGTTCTTCGCCTTGAGCATCCCACACCTTCCCTTCCCCCACCGGCGCCGAAGAAAAGATGCACAATCCGTGCCAACATCGCCAAAACACCAGAATCCGCTTCTACAGCGCATTTCAGCTAACGTAACGTTCCGTTACATCGACGAAAATCACGTCACTTTGTCGTGGTTTACCGTGACAAAGTGACGTACCCGCCCGCATGGCGCTTCTAGAGCGACTTTCAGCCATGACAAGATGACGTACCCGAAGTGACACTTTGTCGTGGTATTGTGGTGGGATTGCCCTACGATTTTCGGCCGGTGCGCTGCAATCCGCTTCTAGAACCGGTTTCGGGCATGGTGTTTTTACCGCATGGTTGAGGTAGAAATACCACGGAAAAAGCCGTGCCAAGATGCGTGTAAAGATGCATTACAGCAGTTTGGTTGACGGTATATAATAAAGGGAAGAAAAAGACGTGCCAGTGTTGGTTGATGCGGATGGTCGATGCTGGTGGCTGGTACGGTTTTTGCTAATCGGTTGCGTGGCCGACTACGGGCGATAGTCGGCCAGGAAAGGGAAGGTGCAAGATGAGGGAAAGAAAGTTGGAACGGCCTTGGTGGTGTCAACTTCCGGAGCAGGCAGAACTAGGACCTTGCGCCTCTGCCTGGAGGCGCGGCAATCCCGACAAGGATTGTCGGGATTGTGTCTTTTTCTACTACTACAACCAGGACGAGCCGAAGTGCTTGTCCTGGGACAAAGAACCGAAGCGATGGTGTGGACAGCCGCCATCTCTTGGGGGTTGTCCAGAGAAGAGACAACCGGACAACGAGTGCCAGCAATGTTGCTGGTACAAGTGGGAAGGAGAAAACGAATGACTGCCCGTGACGTATACAGGTGGGTCATACAAGCGACGCTCCGATCCCACGATCGGAGCGAGGAAAGAGCACGGCTTATGTCCGTGCTCAATCTCCTGGATCACGGCTTTGATCTCTCCGATCCAGAGATCGGAGAGATAATCAGAAAACGAAGGGAGGCCGATGAGCGCCTCGCCACATACGAGGCGCTCATTCAGGAGTAAATTTTTCCTGGCCGCACAAAAGCGGCCAGGAATTTTTTATTTGGTCGTTTAGAATTTATAGGTTTCTTAGCCTATAGAAGCCTCGAATGCCGCTTCTAGAGCGGCATTCAGCCTAGGCTCCGAAATAGGCGCTTAGGCGCGTTTTCGAGCCGATCCTCGACTAGTCTATCGCAAGGCAAGACTCGTCTTGTCTCGCAGCCAGCCAGGTACCTTAGACGCCGAATCGGAATTTATAGATTTGCAGCAAATCCCTTGCCAAACCGAAAAGCATGGTTTTTGGCAAAGATTTTTCCTTTGGTTGATATGCGTATTGGCATGAAAATTTCTGGCGTTTGGTTGATGTTCTGGCGTGGTCGATGCGATGATGCAAATAGCTTGCCAACATGAAAGTGAAGCTTGTTTAGATTTTATAGAAATGTTAGATTATGTGGACTGTTGCAATTGTATAGCAATGTGCGAATTTTTAGATTGTTTGGTTGATGTTGGTGGTTGAGGATTTTTAGTTGGTTTAGTTTTTAGCGGTTGTAGAAAATTTTTAGATTTTTTAGGAATGTTAGGTTTTAGAGTCTGCTCAGAAATCTTAGATTGTTTGGTTGATGCAGTTGGTTGAGGATGTTTAGAATTTTTAGGATTTTTAGATTGTTGAGGTTCTTCAGGTTGTCGAGGTTCTTTATTTATTTTTAGGTTTGTTAGATTTTTCGGGTTGTTTTGAGTGCTTAGATTTTTTAGGTTGTCAAGGAAAATTGGAAGCCTTAGAATTTTTAGAATTTTCGGGCACTTTAGAATTTTTAGAATTTCCAATTGCTCTAGAATTTTTAGAATTTCCAATTGCTCTAGAATTTTTAGAATTTCCAATTGCTCTAGAATTTTTAGGTGGTTGATGTGTTAAAGGTAAATGGGTTGCTCAAGGAAATTTAGAATTTTTAGTTTCCGGTATCGTCGCAAGCGTGTGTCGCCTGGGGATTGCGAGCATCACAAACGGCTTTTGCACAGGCAGCAAGAGGGCAGCTTTTGCACAGGCAGGCAACCGACATCACAAACGACATATAGAGCGGACAACAATAGCACCCATTTTGCACAGGCAGCATCGGGGGCCTAGTATGCACTCAGAACGCGGACCGCGAGCAGTTGATATAGTACAGTAAAATAAAAAAGGCCCCATGTTGGGGCCTGTTGATGTTAAGGATGAGCCTAGTCACTCATCCTTGTTTTTCTTTTCCTCACGGAACCGCTCGATGGCGTCGAGCAGGTCCCGAACGAGGCCCGACAGAACCTCGCCATCGTCCCACAGAGGATGGGACGGGTCCTTTTGAGCCCTGGAAATCTCCTGGAGCTCTGCTATAAGGTCCCTCAGTCCCTCGACGAGGATCTGAGAGACTTTCGATCTCTTTTGGGCCATTGCATCCTCCTTTCCCATAGCAAGGTTCGTCCGTGTCCTTTCCCGATTGTAGTATATCATATCGGCTCTTATTTATCAAGGGTTACTTTCTGGAGCATACACTCCAGGGCTTACTCTAGGGCTTACCAAGTAAGCTTAGGGCTTACTCTAGGGGCGTAGGCTCAGGAGCGGGGGGTGGCTTTGGAGGGCGTACTGTTTAGGGCTTACTGATTACCTGGAGGGAGAGTTAGAGGGGTGGCTTTGGAGGGCGAAATCCTTATAATTATTGAGTATAGAGTTCTAACTTGATCAAATTTGATCAAGTTAGAACTCTAAGAGTATATTGTGTAAGCTCAACCAACACCAACAGGCAAAAAGAAAAGCCCCGCGGCCAAACACCCAATTCCTATGAGCGGTGCCGGGTATTTCGGCCCGGCACCTAGTGGTTAGTACCTAATAGGGCCGTGGGGCTTGTGTTCAGTCTTCCACCACCCCCTGCGGGGCGTCATGGAGAGTCCAGACCTCTCCTGACGTTAGTCGGCTAAGGATGAGATCGTCCAGAGCAATAGGACGACCCCGTGCGAGAGTGCACTGCCAGACCCCGAAGACCAGCTCCCGCTGGGCCGGGTCTACCCCTACCAACCCAACCACTGTGTTGTCTCTGCCGTACACCTGCCGAAGGTCATCTCTGACCTTGTTCACCTTCGAGGGCCAAGCGTCACCCTGAAGGCGGACACGGTACCAGCAAACCCGATCCCAAACCCCGGACTTGTCTGGTACCGGATAGGCCACGTCAGCTACGATCTTCAAGTGCCGAGCTTCAATGTGAAGCAGGGCGCCCTGACTGGGGCCGAGGCCGCGAAGCTCGTTGGCCTCCCGAAGCATGCCGTCCAAAACTCCGAAAGCCCAGCGTGGCCTCTCGTCAATACTGGAGAGCTCAGGCTCTGCCGAAACCGGCTCTCCCCGGATAAATCTCAAGGGCATACCAAAAACCCCCGGGCTTAGGCCCGGGGGTTCACCTCCCCTCGCTCAGACGAAACCCAGGACCAGAGCCCAGGAGGGGTGCCCGTGAGGGCAGGTCCCGTCGGGCTCAACCCAGCACCCGTCGGTGGCCTCGCAGCCACCTTCCGCCAGCCATTCCCCGAGCTGGTCCAGCCCGGGCCTCGGGGTTGTGGGCTCGGGATAGCTCATCTGTTTTTCTCCTTTCCTCTTTAAGCCCCGAACCGGGTCGAGGAGACCGTCTTTTCGACCCGATCCGTGAGGATACAAGTCCTCGCTTTGGTCACTCCGGAGTCTGGAAGTCCCCGAAGTGAAACCATCACCGGGAGGGGGACCAGTATGACGTCCACCTCCGGATCGGCCTCCAGGTCTCGAAGCTCGGCCAGGACCTCCGGGGTCATCGAGTATCCGATGACCACATCGGTCCACCTTCCCCCCGGCCCCGGGAATTCCGTTTCCTCTCTCCGCAGAGAGAGTATCCTGCACCTCTCGGGGGAGCAGCCCTCAAGCTCCTCCCCCGTGTCAAAACGAAACGGGTGGGGTGACGAGAAATTCACCACCCGTATCCCGTTCTCCAGTCTCAGTCTCGGAGCCTGCTCCATGGCCCCCTCCTTTCCCTCTGGTCGAAAGTTTCGGTGTCTCTATTATAAGTGTATCATAAGGCCGGTTGATTGTCAAGGTTTTCGCTGAAGGTGCACACACGCCGTCACCCTCGCCTTAGCTACCCGGCAGCAGAAAACAAACGTAACATGTGCCTCCTGGGGCAAATCCCGAAAGCTTGGCGTACCAACGGCAGGAACCAGACCCGCCAGCGAAACAAAACAAAGGGGCCCAATATCCCACCGGTAATGCAACTCCCTCATGGGTTAAACCTTCGAAAAGCCCCTAACTCTGTAACAATGGGTGCATCCACCAGCTCTACCCTTACCCGCCGAAAGCCAGAATCGACCAAGTAGCGCCTAGCAAGCACACCAGAGCTACATATCCCACCCCTGGGACAGACATCCCAGCATTGCGCAATACCTGGAACTACAGCCTGGGGCTTAGCACTGACCACAAAGGAAAAGCCCAAAGGCATAAACTTCCAGTTTTGTGAAGGCTTACGTTTGCTCACTTACGCTCCCACCACACAAGTGCATATCTCCCACAATAGACTTGTGGTTCGTAATACTGGCCCACTATCCCCGCAGGGGCATGGTAGCATGTCATGGGTATAACTCGCTCTATATCCACGGCCGGCACCACCTCATACGGGTGGGCCACAACAGCAAAGGCAAAACCCGCCCCAGAAGGCCAAAACTTCCAAGTGTCTATCAATCGCCATTCCAATTTCAGCAACATCTACACACAACCTCCCAGCAATGTGAAGGCTTACGTTTGCTCACTTACCACCACCCTATTTTGCTGGACCCTAACACAAACTCGATGCTCTATCGGGTGCGGCTCAGGCCAGCAAAAGTCCATAAATGCAGGCACCAGGCGTACCCCTTTGGCCAGCCTAAGCTTTATTTCGTAATAAACGAGCGAGTGCTCTTTAAACTCAATCCTCCACCTTGGGTTGGCTAGCTTAACCCTCAAAACAATACCTTAACCGTATCGGACCAAAAGGCCCTACCTGCCCTACATCCCCGCCTGGACCCAACCAGAACAGGAGGCCAGCCATCCAACTCGAAATAAAGCGCCGGAACAAGCCCCACTCTGGCCACTTCCACCTGGCATATAAATGTCACGAAGAACATTCGCCAACGCATCATACAGTCGAATACAGCCGACCTCACAAACGACAACCTTTACTCGCAACCCTTATGCACAGGCAGGAGCACACTCGGCGCCGGAGAAGAGAACACCAACCCAGCCACTCTTGATGCTTCTGAATGTAAAGACTTCCATGGTAACGCGAGGCCCGAGTAGTATCCTCCGAAAGCCACGATACTCCAATACCGGCACTAACCGAGCAAAACCCCGTGGAGTATCAAGGCTCACCTCCCAAACACGCAGGCCTGCCAGGTGAAAGTCCCACCCTCTTCTCACAGAGCGCATCGCTCACAACCTCATTGCTAAGAGGTCGCCGTCCATTCTGGTCCGGCACCCCTTCTTGCTGACCAACTTCAAAGGAGCCCGAGCAAACTTCCAAACCTGAATGGAAGGTACCAGCCCCCATGGAACGTATCTAACCCGAACGACCAAATGTAAGGTATACCTGGACCATAAGGCCCAATCTGCCAATGTCCTGTAGTCATTCATAATAAACAAGGCCCCGGGGGCAGGGAAAGGGGGGAAAGCCACCCCCGGGGCCGTGGTGTTGTCTCTCCTTGAGTAAGCCCCTATTGCTTAAGGGCTTACTCTATCACGTCTATCCCGCCCCCGAGGGTGACCCTCGGGGGCGAGGTGTGTGGTCTACCTGAAAAAATCCCTAAAACGGTCTAGGCACCTCTCCAGGTCTTCAGCAAGGTGCCCATACAGGAGCTCGTCCTCGCTGTCCTGGGGCTTGATTCGCCGAAGCTGGTCGATAAGCCACTGAAGCTTGCTCAGGTCTACCTTATACATCCTGAGCTTCTTCTTATACTTCTTCAGTGTCGCCTCCAGATCTATCTGGAGGTGAACAAGGCTTGTGAGATGTGCGTCGTTCTCCGGATACCGGATCTCTTTTGTCTCTTCGGAAAGCTCGCCCAGAATTTCCTGTGCCACATCATAGGTAAGGTCCGGGCACCCCAGAACCTCGTCTACCCGACGGCCCATGCTCTGTCTCCTCTCACCAAAGAAGAAGGGGCTTCCCCAGCCCCTTCTTCCTTCTATCCCTTAGTCCTTCAGGATCGCCTCGATGAGGCGATCGATCTTGTCTCTGTTTGGGACCTCTTCCCCGAAGGCGTCCTCTCCTTCGAGAAAGTGGATCGCGCCCCGAAGGATATCCTTCAGGGTGCTCCCTGGGACGTATCCCCCGACCTCCCGAAGAGTATCGTTGAGCTCGTGAGTGAGCTCGGTCTTTCGGGTTCGGGCCTCGTCCGTGAGGCGAGGCCATCGAGCGATCAGGGCCTCTACCCTGTCGCTTAGTTCCCGGTACCGGGCCAAGTGGGCCCGGAGCTCGGGGGTAATTTCCTGTCGTCTCATCCTAAGCCCCTTTCTGTCTTCCCAGGGGTTGTTCCTGGGGGTTCATTATAAGTATATCATATTGTGGGTTGATTGTCAAGGGGAAAAATTTTGGGGGTAGAGCCTACGCCCCCTAATAGCCACAAGATAAACGTTCCTGGCCCACCGCAGGAACTCACGAAGCGATCGCTTCCTTTTCGCGTAGTTACACTGCGTACAGCAGGGCACAACATTATCTGGCAGATAACCACGTGTGTTATCAACTCTATCCAGCCCATTTCGCAAGTACCTAACACCGCCATACCTGACAAGCTGTTTAGGCGGAGCGCCACAATAATAACATGGTTGTCGTATAAGCCGGACGAACTCACGCCATGTCAGACGCCAAACAAGACCCCGCCCGAAAGCCCCCTCCCTATACTGGTGCCACACCCGGACAAAGGCACGCTGGTCTCGCGGGAGAGACCGAGTGCGAGGGTTAGGGGTAAACCACCTACACGGGACCACTAGTCGTTTCGACCTTCGTTTGGCTATCCTCCTCCTAAGCCGGCAGTTGTCGCAAATGAAACAACCCTGCGCTTGTATGGCTGGTGCCCAATTATCATCTCCTAGTACTGCTCCACAACGCCTACATCTATGCATAGCACACCTCCACTCAACAGAACAAGGCAGCATCAACCAACCGATCCTATGTCAAAGCCCAAAATAAGCATCAACCAACCGATCCTCTGAAATCCGCTCCTGGAGCGGGATAGGGCATGCTAGTGCTGCAAAATGCAGCACCTTCAAATACGTGCGCTCAGGGCCTAGACCCCGTCTGACTACTACGTTTTGGCCAAAACGCGCTTCTAGAGCGGGTTTCGGGGGGCATCAACCAACACCAGACGTACAGGAAAGTGGATAAGTTGTGGACAAAATGTGGACAAAAAGGCGCATCCCTACTGCGTACTGCGTATCCTTATTGCTTACCCTCACCGCGTATCCTTACTGCTTACCCTCACCGCGTATCCTTACTGCTCACCGCGCATTGCGTACCCCTACTGCGTACTGCGTACTGCGTATCCTTACTGCGTACCTCTACCCCACACTGCCATTGCGTATCCTCATTGCTTACCCTTACCCCACACTGCGTACCATCACCGTGTACCCGCACTGCTCACCGCGTATCCTTACCCCTCATTGCGTATCCCTACTGTGCATCCTCACCACGCATCCTTACGACGTACTGCTCATTGCTCATTGTGCATCCACACTGTTCATTGTTCATTGCGTATCCTTATTGCGTACTGTGTATCCTTACGGTGTACTGCTCATTGCGCACTGCACATCCACACTGTTCATTGTCCATTGCGCACTGCACATCCTCATTGCTTACCCTTATTGCTTACAATAAAGACACCTGGTACACTCCTCACCGCGTATCCTTATCACATATCCCTAACCTGATACAACCATCAAAATACTTCTTAGACGTACAGTAAATACGCACACAACCCATAGAGTTTACCAAAACGTCGTTGTTTTCAAAGGATCTGGAACACAAACGCTAGTCCTCTCTAACCCCCCTAATTCTTAGGTCTCGGTGGTGCCTTGTACAAACCTATACCGCAATGGTACCCTCTGGTATAAACCGTATAGACCCTAACTTCAGCCCCCGAAACGCGATCCCTAACATTATCATCTTCCAGCCAATTTCCCAACCATGGCACAAGGCTGGGTGGCGGGCATAGTTGCAAGTCAACTTGCACCAAAACGAGCAAATCGCGTGTCAAGGGATACCGACCAACCACTTCCCAAACTCGAACCTGCTCCGTAGGCATAGTAGGTCACTCCTGTCCCAAAAGAGTTGCGCAATAAGGGTAGTCGGCGTCCCATTGCTGACAATCAGCTTGGACTGATCCTACTGGACACGTCGGGACGTCTCTTTCCCCCATCCAATCCCAAATCTTCGGGACTACCCGGCAAAAACTAGAAGTTATATTAACTTGCAACACTACCCAATCGCCCCTGGCAAGGTAGAAGTTCCAATCCCTCAGCTCAGACATATCACAACCCCCTAATGCCTAGAGGGAAATCTTTCCAACGCAGTAATGAAACCCAAAGGTCTTGCATCATTCCTCCTAGATAAATATATACTCGTACTGCCGTACGCAGATATACCGCTTATGGAATGAGCCCCTTGAAGGGGCAGTGTATACCCCATGAGTGCAGCCGGGGGGCTTACGGTAGTTATCGCCGTAAATACTCGGAACCACGCCGCTGAAAGTGTCCGGATCGCACAAGTCGATCCGGACCTTCATCCAGCCATAGAGCATTCGGTACTCCCAATACGTAATAGTAGTAATCACACTTGCTCCTTTGAGCACAGCAGCAACCTATGGCAAAGAGTGTAATCCTGGCTCCATACCGTATCAAGCTCCAGAGGCCAAGGTAATACCATATCGCTCAGTATAATCGCCGGAACCAGGCACCGCTCCGGCGCACCGTCCTGGCGATTGGAGTCAAGGAATAACACCAGTACAACCGCCGATGGCCAAATCTGCCAGTTCCAGCACCCCGCCACCTCGTACACCCTTTCTAGGTAATAGAAATCACGTTTGCTCCTTTGAGTGCAACAGCAATCTGCAACAAAGGAGATCCAGGCCCTGCACCGTATCAAGAGCGAGAGGCTGAGGTAACGGCATATCACTCAGCACAAACCCCGGAACCAAGTTCCGCTCCGACTTACCGTCCAAGCAATCGGAACCGAGAGATACCACCAGAAGAACCCCTGTCGGCCAAACCTGCCAACACCAACTGGTCATCATAAAGATGCCTTTCTAGGTCTCACATCAACCTCTAGTAAGAATAGCACAGTACCCTTGAAGCTGGTTCGTTGTAGTAACACTTGTTACTGTATGGTCTTGAGGCGAAAAAGCAAGGCTATACAGCAAATGAGGGCATATCCGAACTCCGCTCAAAGGCGTCACCCCAACAAGTACGAAGGAAATTCTAAGCACGCCATCATGGGCCAATTGCCAAGAAGTAATCACCTAATCCTCCCCTATCAGCGTATCCATACCCTAACCCGGAATGCCAAGAGAGAATAGCCTCTAACGTATCCCTCTTTCTCCGCTTTGACATTCCCACTCAAAGGAGTGACCGCCAAATCGTCATCGACCCAAATACCAGGCACCAGGCGTTGTCCCTCCATAAAACCAACCGCCACCATTCCCATATCAGCGATAATACCTTGACGATACAGGGCGTGGTCGTAAATGTTCCAGTACCTAACAAAGCTGCTATTCATTTTCGTGTGCTTTCCCCTCACGCCTCACAAGAGTGACCAGGACGTGGTGACCAGCAGAGCCCGCATAAACCTTTCGTAAGCCAAGTCCACCATCATCGGAATCCCGCTCATCGTAAAACCACAGCCTACCCGGTACCACCTGCCGAGGTGAAAGCACGAGGGCTCCCCCGTCCCACTTAATACCGAAGTCTCCCCAGCGCAAAACCCAAGCACTTAAATCCACTCGTACCCCCAAATGCAAATATACATCCTATCCAATATATCCGGGACGAAGCAAACGTCTACCACAGTAACGTACCCGGGGGACACCGGTAACATGTCGCTACAAATGGGCGGGACTACTCTACCTGAAAGTCCTCCCAAAACTAGTACACGCTTCATCCCGGCGTAGCCGTGTACCCTATATTCCCATCGTGTGGCAGCCATCCTTACTCTCCAGCTTTATATACCCACAAAACCCATCCCATGCAAGATAGGCCATATCGACCAAGATGCCGTTCGCTTGGTAATGACGTAAGAAGAAGTTTACGTCTATATGCGGCACGAGATGGGGAACGACGTAATCCATCCTGGAGCCCACAAATATACTCAGCAAGCCGACCAAGTTAAAGTTCGGAACAGCGTGAACCAGAGTCCAACACCAGCCGTGTGTCTTACTCACAGCGCTATCCTACACCTACTGGGAAAGCTCACCTTGGCTCCTCTTCAATATAGCATACATCATCGTTGTAAAAATAACGAGTGTGTAGTTGCGAAGTAGCCAAGTAGTCGCCCGTACGATGTAAAACAATAGGCTGGACGAAGGGGACTACCCGAAGCCGTCGCTTAAACAAAAGCACGCCGAGAAGGGCACTCCCGCCGCCAAACTTCCAATACCAAGCCGTATATGACGATTTCATACTGAGCTCAATCTGACAATGCAAGAGCATCCCATATCCACATGCGCCACCACACCTTTGCCCGGGGGTTCCGCCAAGCACCAGTTATGCACAATCGGCACCACGTAAGGGCGATCCACCACCCAAGGCGCTTCCAGACGTACCATCAAAGGTGTCTTGCCCCTACAGACAAAAGACCAGTGATAAATCCTACTGTCAGGTTGCCCGGATCTTCTCACTAGCACTGGCCCACCGCTCAAAGCCGAAGGTTTATAGTACAAAAACCCATCTCTTTATAGCCCAAGACCTCCTGAACCACCCTCACACCATCCAGCGGGTTAGTATATGGAGAACGGATAATCGGAACCAAATCGTGCACTCCAGCATGAGTATAAAGGAGTGTGTAATAGTTTACCAGGCTGAAGACCCATTCCATGCTTACTTCAAGTGTATCCACATAAAAGAAGGAGAAGCCGATCCCCTAATCCCCAAAATCTTGTCCGAAGTCCAAACTTTTCCAGGGCTATCAAGAAAAATAACATGAAAGTAAGGGATTAGGCAAGCAGGAAGACCAGCCTTATCCCTTGCCCACAAGGCAACACCTAGACCAAGGCCCTTCCATCCGTGGACCCGCCAAAACCACTCAGTAACAAGAGCCATTCTATCGTCCCTTCCTGGAGATATGAACCTCCACACTCCCCGTAAAGTGCTTGACGGTAACGATTGTCGTCAACCACGGGGGGTGGACAAACGGATGGCGCCAAAACCGAGGGATCAGAAATGTGGGCATAAGTCCTATGGACAAAATCGCCGGAGGATAGGTCATCCGAAGCTCCGGCGTCACAAAGCCCCACAGGCTGACAATCCTCATAAGTCCCTCTCTCCCATCTCCAGAATATCATAAAAGCGGGAAAAAGTCAAGGAAAAACGGGGTAAAAAACGTATCAACCAACTGATCCTATGTCAGACGGGTACTCCAAACGCTCCAACAAGGCAAAAAGTCACTCATCATCACCAAAGGGGAAAACAATATCACACACCGCCAACTCACCAGATGCATAACTGCAATCATAAACAACCACATTGGTGTAAACGTCACCGTAAACTCTGCTAAACCTGATGGAACGTGAAAACTCTATGCGAGGGGTTAGCTGTATATATTCCTTGTGCTCGTTTAAAAGGCTGATATTGGTCAGCAACCGACAAGGAGCGAACCAATACCAGGAGGCTACCTCTTGCCGCCTCACTGTTCTTCCAGCTTCCTCAGTCGAAGAAGCACTTGCGCCCTGGAGGGGAGAGAACCTGCATCTGCCAAAGAAAACTCCAACGGAACATCCATGTTCTCGCAGTAAACCCAAATAAATGAAGGTATTAGCCGGTTAGGCAAGACTTCTAGAGTAACCACAGAATATCCCCCATCAACCCACCACCATCTCCATCGAATAGTCATGGCAAACACCTCAACCAAATAAGCATGTACTCATAGGAGTAAGGAATATCGGGCTCAAATGGAGCCCGCACAAAGGTTACCAGCACAGGAGGACACCTAAAGACCCCCCACAAATAGAACCGAGGCACAACGCAAGCGGTTGAGCACAGGGTAA
>QMNG01000011.1 GCA_003647645.1 candidate division Kazan bacterium
GAAACGGGAATCGGTTGACGAGCGTGAGCTCACAGCCGCCCTGGCCGACTTCGACCCGGTCTGGGAGTCGTTGTCGCCGCGGGAGCGAACCAGGCTGATCCATCTCCTGGTGGAGAGGGTCGGGTACGACGGCGACAAGGGGACGTTGAGCATCACCTTCCGCCCGGCGGGGATCAAGACGTTGGCGCGGGAAGCGGCTCTGGCTGGAACGGAGACCGGCGGGTGATGCAATTCAGGCCGAACAGATGAGGGGAATCCCATGAGCTTGACGATCGATTGCAGGGTGCATTTCAAGAGGAGTCGCAACGGCCGCAAGCGGCTGGTCGAGGGTGAAGCACCGGCGCCGCTTCCTGCACTGCCGGGGAATATCCCGCGGGTGTCCCGGCTGATGGCGTTGGCGATCCGCCTGGAGAGGCTGGTCAGCGGCGGCGAGGTGCGCGACTACGCCGAACTTGCGCGCCTCGGTCGGGTTAGCCGGGCGCGGATCACCCAGATAATGAACCTGCTCCACTTGGCGCCGGACATCCAGGAGGCGATCCTGTTCCTGCCGCGAACCGTGAAGGGCCGCGACCCTATCCGCGAGCGGGACCTCCGTCCCATCGCCGCCGTCCCCCACTGGAACCGCCAGCGGAAAGCGTGGAAGGCGCTTTACAAGGAGAGGATGCGGCGGTAGGCGTGGTGTAGGGTGTAGCTCAACCGCTTCAGCCGCTACTTCTCCCGAGACTATCAGGTGAGGACTTCTCCTCAGAGGAAAATAACGTGAAAGCCGAAAAAAACCTGGAGACCTATTGACAAGTCGGTTGAATCCCCTTATATTTGGTAACTAATAAACGGATATAGTGTAATTCGTGAACCGTCACCAACCGTCGAATCGCTGCAGTTGGAGGGTAAACACCTAGTCACGAGACCTTTAGACGGTCCACCCGGAGCATCAATGTAAGCCGCCTTTAGAGGACCAATACTCAACCATACAGGCTGCTTTTCAGTGAGGTCTTTCTTGAGCGGCTGAAGTTAAACCCACTGGCCTAATCGGCGTTTACGAGACAGCGTCCTCCGTCTTGAAGGAATGGGTTTAGGTGTCTGTCGGTTGGGCGATGGAGGTCGCAACTTCAATCGAGGCCATTAGTTGGGCACCGCTCCACCTGAATCGGTATACTGACAAGGATGACAGATCCAAGACTGTAAATGTGATCTCGACTGGGATTGACGATGTCAGGGAGTCGATTAGCATTGATGTTGTGCATAAGACGAATCTGTTGCCAAACAGTAAAGTATCAACTCAGGCGATTCGCAAACGGAGGTAATCGAAATGCAGGATGAAGACACACGGGGCAAACACGCGTCCATCCTGACCGCGGCAGGGAAGCTGTTCGCTCAATTCGGGAACAAGGCTTCGATGGATGAGATAGCTCGTTTCGCGCGAGTTGCAAAGAAAACGATCTATAATCACTTTAAAAGCAAGGAAGATCTCTTTGAAGCCGTAGTGCGGAGGGAGAGCGATACTCTTGTCGAACTCATTAGGCTTGCAGTCTCGCGAGAATCGACGGCAAGGAGGAAATTGCGTGTTTATATGTTGACGAAGATCGGAAAGATGAAGGAATTAAGCAATTTTTATAACGTTACTCGTGAGGCGGCAATTGAGTTTTGGCCACAGGTGGAAGGGATTAGGGAGAACTATCTAAAAATGGAGAAAAACATTGTATTGGATATCTTACGACAGGGAATTATTAACAACGAGATCTCAGTTCCCGAGCCTGAGCTTACAGCGCAGACGATTGTAATTGCGGTCAAAGGGATGGAAGCACGATGGATTATGAAAAGCAGCAATTACCCTGAAGATAAAACCATCGAAAAGCTACTCGACATTTTATTTTACGGGATTTCAAAGAGACAAGCTAACCACTAACGAGATAAAACCCACAGGTTCAAGTATGCTGAAGACATATTTCATAGCCGCGCTTCTTATTGCGGTTTGCAGTGTGGCACTTGCGGACGAGACGCGCACTCTAACTCTCGAGGAGGCGGTTGATCTCGCACTGGAGCAGAACAGGACGGTCAAGGTCGCTCAAGCGGAAGTACGCAGCAGCGAATATCAAGTCAGGGATGCCAAAACCAATTTTTTACCCCATTTAGCTTTGAACGGTTCCTATACCAGACTCGACGAAAGGCCGTATATCGACGCTTCTGATTTCGGAAAGATGTTCGAGCCTTTAATGGCGCCCTTTAACGACCTTGTTCAGAAAGGTTATCTCGATCCAGGAACACTGTCGGGATTGGCCGGTGGAGGCATGGATAAAATCTACATGGGCCGACTGGATAATTACGACCTTAACCTTTCGGTTCAACAGCCCGTTTTCACCGGGTTCGCTCTCCGCAATAGTTATCGTATAGCACAAAATGCCAGAGATGCTGCTAAATGGAGCGCGAAAGCAACTGAAGATCAGGTTCGCTTTGATGTTACCTCTGCTTTCCTGGGTTTAGTCAAAGCCAGGGAATTCTATGCAATCACCGAAGAAGCCATTAAGCAGATGGAGGCGCATATAACCGATCTCGAAAACCTGTTAGAAGAGGGAATGGTCATCGAAAACGATCTGCTAAGGGCAAGGGTTCAACTATCCAATATCAAGTTGCTTAACACTAAGGCGTCTAATGGTATCAAATTAGCGAACGCTTATCTATGCAATCTGCTGGCGCTTGATCTCGAAACAACAATTGTGCCGGAGGAGGTTCCCGACGCAATTATGAACTCGACAGAAAGCCTGGATGTCTATTCCAGGGCGGCACAGGTGTCACGACCGGAATTGAGAGCGATGAAAGCGAATCTCCAGATCGGCGAACACCTTGTTTCGATACATCGCAGTGAATACCTGCCGAAACTGTTTCTGATAGGCAATTACGACTGGAAAAGTCCCAATCGGGAAATCGAGCCTGAGTTTTACGGTAGTTGGAACATCACCCTCGCTCTGCAGATGAATCTTTTTGATTGGGGGTCAACCCATTTAAAGGTACAGAAGGCACGAATAGACTACGACAAGATGGTCGAAGCATCAAAGATGCTCGCTGACGGCATATCTCTGGAAGTAAAACAGAGTTATTTACAGTTGAATGAAGCCTGTGAGAAGCTGCGGATTGCTGATGAGAATATCACCCAGGCAGAAGAGAATTTTCGCGTGACAAGGGAGAATTTTCACGCCGGGCTTGCCACCAACGCTGATCTGCTGGATGCCCAAACTTCTCTTACCAGGGCGAAACTCGATCGGGCTACTGTTCATGCTGACCTGTTGCTTGCCCAAGCGAAGCTTATCAAGTCTATCGGAGGAAACAACGAGGATAAGAGGTAAAGGATGAAAACAAGAAACTTAGGAAACCTTGCAATACTGCTTTTAACAGTCGCTCTTATCGGCTGTGATAAAAGTCAAGTCGAGAACGATAAAGCGATGGCGTCAAATGTGGTTCCCGTGAAGATTACCCCTGTGACTCTGGGCGATATCGACCGGCGACTGGATTTCGTCGGCACCTTGGAGCCGTGGCAGAAGGCGGCGTTGGGTTCGCAAATCCCCGGAAAGGTGGAAAAGATTTTCGTCGAAGAAGGAGATCGTGTCGACAAAGGGGACGTGCTGGTTCAGATGAGCGATGAACAACTCGTTCAAGCACAAGCGAATCTGGCTTCTTTGGAAAAGGACTGGCAAAGGATGAAGTGTCTCCTTGAAAAAGGCACGGTGACACAGCAGGCTTTCGACCAGATCGATGCCGCATATACGGCTGCTAAAGCAGGATATGAAATGGTTCTTTCAAGCACCCGTATTGATGCGCCGTTCTCGGGAATCATTACAGCCAAGTACATGGAGGAGGGTGAGATTTTCTCCTTGATGCCTGGACCTGCGGGGAGCCCCGCCATCCTCGAAATTATGGATTTGGATAATATGAAAATCACAATCGCCGTGCCGGAGAAAGACCTGCCGGTGTTTAGCCCAGGACTGAAAGTGATCATTTCGGTTGATGCTTATCCCGGTGAAGAATTCCACGCCGAGGTAAACCGGATTGCACCTACCGTTAACCCGCGAACACGGATGGGTGGAATTGAGCTGAAAATGAGAAATTATAGGGGTAAGCTTAAACCAGGTATGTTTGCCAGGGTCAGTGTTATTATCAAAGCAAGGCGAGGCGTATTGATCGTGCCCACTAAATGCATTCTTGAGGAAAACGGGGGCACTTATGTTTTTCTCGCTGAATCGGGCAAAGCACAATCTAAGCCTGTTAAGATCGGTTTGCAGAACGCTAAGATCACTGAGATAATAGATGGGATTGAATTAGGTGATTCTATCATCAGCACCGGGCAGCGGGTTGTAAAGCCCGGAGATTCGATCAGGATTGTTGAATCAACGTTAATCCCGGGAGGCGCTGAATAATGAAGCTACCGGAATTCTCGGTTAATCGTCCGATTACCACCTTTATGATCTTTATCGGAATCGTCCTCTTGGGAGTGGTGGCTTTGCTTATGCTTCCAATCGACATGTTGCCTAATCTCGAAATCCCAACATTGAGTGTTATCACGGTCTACAGGGGAGCTTCTGCCGAAGACATAGAAACCAAGGTGACTAAAGTCCTGGAGGACAATCTCGCTACCGTCCCTAAGATAAAGGAGATAACCTCGATCTCTAACGATAATCTCTCAGCCATCAGTCTTCGCTTCGAGTGGGGCACGGACCTGGATGAAGCCGCCAACGACGTGCGGCAGGGGATAGATTTCGCCAAGCGGAGTCTGCCCGATGATGCAGAAACCCCGATGCTGGTTAAATTCGATATGTCGATGATGCCCATTCTGTTCTTTGGCATTACGGCAAGGGAATCCTACGCCGACTTGCGCGACATTGTCGATAAGCGGTTCTGCGACCGATTGAAGCGGATTCCTGGCGTAGCAATGACCGAGATATATGGGGGTATGGAACGTGAGATCAAAGTCGAGGTGGACAAGCAGCGTCTGGAAGCCTGTAATATACCTATAGAACAACTGGTAGGTATATTGGCAGCGCAGAATGTCGCAATGCCGGCTGGAAATCTCAAGGTGGGTGTCATCGACTACCTGTTACGTGTTCCGGGGGAGTTCGAAACTGTTGCTGACTTCGAAAATGTTGTTATTGGACAGTCTCAAACCGGAAATCCACTTTATCTTCGTGATGTTGCCAGAATAGAGGATTCGTTTAAGGATATCAATCAACATATTCGCATTAACCGGGAACCTGCATTGATGGTCATGGTTATGAAGCAGTCAGGTGCAAATACTGTTTCAGTGGTGAAGGCTATCAAAAAAGTGTTGCCGGGAATAGAAGCAGAACTGCCTGAAGATGTTGAAATATCCATTGCTATGGACACCTCTGATTTTATCAACAGGGCTATTGGTAACCTTAAAGAAACATTGATACTGGCTCTGGTCTTCGTGATGTTCGTTGTATGGATCTTTCTGCGTGAACTCAGGGGAAGTTTCATTATTGGTCTGACCATCCCTTTCTCTTTGTTGACAGCGTTCATCCTGTTGTTTATGCTTGATTATACTATCAACATGATGTCACTATCAGCAATTATCATTGCCATCGGGATGGTTGTAGATGATGCTATCGTCGTATATGAAAACATCTTCCGACATCGATCGGAAGAGGGGGAAACAAGACGGGAAGCAAGCATATTCGGTGCTTCCGAAGTGGGATTGGCTGTTACAGCAGCGACATTTACGCTGATAGCTATTTATGTTCCGGTAATGTTCGTTCCCGGTATCACCGGGATAATGTTCAGGGAACTTTCCCTCGCAATCATAGTTGTACTGGCTGCTTCGCTTTTCAGCTCTTTGACCCTGACACCTGTGTTGTCTTCTAAATTCTTGAAAACAAAAGAACAAATAGAAGCGAATGAAAAAAAAGAAGGTGGATTAAAAGACCGCCTGGAACAGGGTTTCCTTCGACTTGGACGTTTATACAAATCCACCTTGAGCTGGTCACTCGGTCACAAGAAAGTGGTCATTGTAGGTGGCGCGGTACTGTTTTTCGGATCACTTCTTTTGCTCATAGTCATAGATACGGAGTTCATGCCGGCTATTGACCAGGGGGAGTTCATGGGATATGTGGACCTTCCTGTTGGTACTCGCCTTGAAGAAACTGAAAAGGTGATGGAACAGTTAGAAGATATGATGGAAAAAAGTATTCCGGAGATGAGTCTTGGATATTCCATGTGCGGAGCCAGTGAAGAGGGAATGGGTGCGATTATGGGGCAAAGAAGCGGAAAAAACATCATCTCAATCGGTGGGAAACTGGTTCCGAAGAAGGAACGTACACGCTCCGACCGTGACATTATGAACGACCTGCGGATCCAGGTAGTTGATATTCCAGGTATCAAGGAGATCGACTTCGGATCGCAGGATTGGATGCAGATGATGTTAGGCAGCGGTAAACCAGTCCAGGTTGAAATATATGGTAATGATTTTGAAGTCACTGATTCATTAGCCAGGCGTATAAAGGTGATGATGGATCGCATCCCAGGGTTGACTGATGTAACAATCTCTCGGAAACCCGGTAAACCCGAGCTTTGGGTTGAAGTCGACCGGAAAAAAATGGCTGCGCTGGGACTGAATATGGCGCAGGTTGCGTCTGCGATAAGGACTCAGTTTTATGGAACAACGGCGACCCAGTTCCGCGAAAAGGGTGAAGAGTATGATACCTTCGTTCGTCTGAGAGCAGAAGATCGATCAACCTTGGAAGATGTTCTTAACGCCAATGTTATGACCCCCTTTGGTAAACTTGTCCCAATTCGAAACTTTGCTTCTATAAGGGAAGAACTTGGGCCATTAACAATTGAGCGAAAAGACCAGGTACGTGTCGTCAATGTAGGTGGAGGGCTTTATAAGCGTGCTCTTGGTGATGTTACTGCCGATATAAAGAAAGGTCTGAAACAGATTGACCTGCCTATGGGAGCCACGATAGCGATAGGTGGTTCGGCAAGTGATCAGGCGGAGTCGTTCCACTGGCTGGCGCTCGCTTTTATCCTGGGGACAATCCTGGTTTATATGATTATGGCGGCACAGTTTGAATCATTACTCGATCCATTTATCATCATTTTCTCCGTACCCTTTGCCGTTGCCGGTTCTTTATGGGCTTTGTTCATCACCGGGAATACGTTAAGCATTACTTCTTTTATTGGAATAATAATGCTGGTTGGTATTGTGGTCAAGAACGCTATTGTTCTGGTAGACTATGCCAACATCATGCGAAGGCGAGGTCTTGCGGTACAGGAAGCCCTCCTGATAACAGGTCCAAGACGATTACGACCGGTTTTAATGACGGCGGCGACAACAATTCTGGGATTGCTGCCAATGGCGTTGAAGACAGGGGAAGGAAGCGAGATGTGGCGCCCCCTGGCGATAACTGTAATCGGCGGATTGTTACTGTCCACCCTTGTAACGCTGGTTTTCGTTCCCGTGATCTACTCGATCTTTGAGGAGCGTGTCCGACGTTACATCAACGTTAAATTAAATTAGGAGGTTCAAGATGAAAATGGTGTTCCTGACCTATAAAGACAGCCAAGATCGTGAAGTTATGAAGATCCTCGAGGATCTTGACATCCCTGCATTCACCCGCTGGAAAGATGTTCAGGCAAAATCACGCAGCGGTCGTCCACGCATGGGTACTGATGTATGGCCGGGATTGAATTATGCGATAACCTTTGCTATTGAAGAGGAGACCGCCAAAGAGCTGTTGATACGCGTTCGTGAATTCAACGAAGGAGCGAAATTTGAAGGGATAAAAGCCATGTACTGGACCCTGGATGATACTTGCTGGAAAGAGTGAGAACAAAGAACCAATACTTACGCGAGTTGGTTCATCTCGCTGTCCTGGGTTTATTATTGGAGCGTGAATATCACGGCTATGACCTTAAGAGGAGCATCGACCGCCGGATGGGAGAATGGACCGATATACGAGCAGAATCTATCTATTATGCGATCGCTAAGCTTGAAGAGGCAGGTTTCATCAAAAGGTTTGCACGGACAGGCACAACGGTAAACCTGCCCGCACCGTCTATTCTATAACCCAGTAGGGACACACCGAATTCCAACGTTTATTGCGTGAAAATCTGATCACATTTCAACCTATCCATGTACCGGAAGATATTAGTATCTACTTCGAGGGACGGTTGGAATTCGAAGTGTTTAAGTTACTTGTCTCCGGGCGTTTGGAACTCCTAAAGAATAGAATCAACGAGCTCATCGATCATCGTTCCCGTATGGAAGGCTACGCCTTGGAACGTATTAATGTCTCCTACTGGTTGATCACTCACCATATTATGCACTTTGAAGCAGACCTGGAGTGGTTTCAGCAGATCCTTGAGGAGCATACTGCGGGAAAGCTATATCCGGCAGCGAGGCCTTTAGAACAACTGAAGAGTTCATTTCCGGTCAGCGAGATCGATAATATCAAATGAGATTGATCTCAAGCACAGGAATAAGGAGCATTCAAAGCGAATGAACTTAATGAACTGTAACCGAAAACAATCTGAATTTAATAAGAGAGGTTGCAATGAAAGCCGTTATCGTTACATACCATAGCGAGATTGATAAGAGATTCCTCGAAATGGTTGAGAAAATGGGAGTATCCGACTATATATTCCATCCCAAGGTGTTGGCTCGGGATTGCGATGGCAGACAGCGGGGAGAGCAACACGCGATTGGAACGGATTCTATGCTGGTGGCATTCCTCGAAGAGGACGAGGCTGAGGAATTCTACTGCCGGATTGTGGATTACCGGAAAGAAGAGAAAATCCGGAAGCATATGCGGGTCTTTATGCTTCAAGTTGAAAAGTATGAATGTAATCGGAATCCGACAACATAGGAACAACAGTGTTTGACAGCAATTCAACATCGTTTTTTCCGAAGGAGAGATAATGAAAGCACTTCTCGTTTATCCGGAACATCCAAACACCTTCTGGAGTTTTAAGCACGCTCTTAAATTCATCTCCAGAAAAGCGAGTTTTCCACCGTTGGGGTTGTTGACCGTAGCCGCAATTCTACCGGAAAAATGGGAGAAAAAACTCGTAGATATGAACACGACGTCATTGAGTGATAAAGACATCGAGTGGGCTGATTACGTGTTTATCAGCGCCATGACGATCCAAAAGGAATCTGTAAGAAAAGTACTATCAAGATGCAAAGAAAATGGGGTGAAAACTGTCCTCGGCGGTCCTCTTTTCAGAACCGAATACGAAGAATTTGAAGCCGCTGACCATATAATCCTCAACGAAGCAGAGATCACCCTACCGGCCTTTCTGGATGACCTGGAAGCCGGTAAACCGAAGCATATCTACTCGTCAAGTCAATGGGCTGAACTAAAGGATACTCCGGCTCCATTATGGAGCTTAATCAATATGAAGAACTATGCATCAATGAACATCCAGTATTCACGTGGATGCCCATTCAATTGCGAGTTCTGCGATGTAACTATGCTTATGGGGCGAAAAATGCGCTCCAAATCCGCGAAGCAAGTTGTTGAAGAATTAGAGAACCTATATCTGCATGGCTGGAGGGGAGAAGTATTCTTTGTAGATGACAACTTCATCGGTAATAAGAATAAGTTAAAGAGAGAAGTATTGCCAGCGATATACGAATGGCAGAAGAAGAGGAAGTATCCATTCTCTTTTATCACCCAGTCATCAGTCAACCTCGCGGACGATGAGGAACTAATGAAAATGATGGTAAAATCGGGATTCGATGCTGTATTCGTTGGAATCGAGACCCCGGATGAAAACAGCTTAGCTGAATGCGGCAAGATTCAGAACAGGAATCGGGATCTTTTCGCCTGTGTTGAAAAGATACAAAGGTCCGGGATGCAGGTTCAGGGAGGATTCATTCTGGGGTTTGACAGCGACCCTCCTTCGATATTCAGCCGCTTAATAGATTTCATCCAAAATACCGGAATTGTTGTTGCGATGGTTGGTTTATTGAATGCTCCTAAAGGCACCAGACTTTACCAGCGCATGATGTCGGAAAGCAGAATTATTAAGTTAATTACAGGCAGTAACACTGATTTATCAATGAATTTTCTTCCTAAAATGAATTATCAGGAACTAATAGAGGGATATAAAAGTGTTATAAAAACTATTTATTCCCCCAAATACTACTATAAGAGAGTTATAACATTTCTTAAAAGACTTGATCCATTGCCTAAGAAAAAATTCAGGTTTAATATATACCATATTGAAGCATTTATCAAGTCTATTTGGTATTTAGGCATAAAAGAAAAGGGTAGGTTTCAGTACTGGAAACTTTTCTTCTGGTCTCTGTTTCGTCA
Organism: candidate division Kazan bacterium; assembly: GCA_003647645.1. Classification (GTDB taxonomy): domain Bacteria; phylum Patescibacteriota; class Kazan-3B-28; order Kazan-3B-28; family Kazan-3B-28; genus B79-G16. The sequence goes on from QMNG01000011.1 coordinate 10,329, forward strand.
TCCAAGGTTTTTTCCACTGGCGATAACCTTCGCAATTTACGGACACCATTTTCGAAGGGTGTTTGAAATTACTTAGAAAAACGCCTGACTAAACATAGGAGTTCAATAAACCGTTGTATGATCTTCACGACGCTCATAATCGCCGGAGCCATTGTCTTGATGATAGGAGTTTTCATATCTATAACGCCTGGATATACCATTGAACGCCTAAACCTGCCAGATAAAATTGATGAAAGCACGATCACTTATGTAGGATATATCTTAGGCGTCATTGGATTGATTGTCATTTTATTATCTATTCGAGCGCTTAATGGAAAGTAGGTTTTCAGCAGCGAAGCCGCAGATATCTTTATCTCGACTCATATTTAGAGGTACCAAGTTCAACTTAGTCGGTTGGGCAGGAATGCTGGTAAATTCCGGTTGCCTTTATCTTCTCAAAGGAGTTCTTGGTGTTCCATTGATACCGGCTAGTTTGATTGCTATCGAGATCGCCATCGTTCATAATTTCTTCTGGCACAGATATTGGACCTGGAAGGATAGAAACGGCAATGGTGAAAAACCTTTTCTAATACAATTGCTGACTTACAACCTGATGACGGGAGCAGTTGATCTGGTTGCAAATGTTACTGTTTTATGGATGTTGACAACTATGTTTGGAGTTTATTATCTGATTTCTAATATTTTCGGAATGATAATGGGGCCCTTCATCAAGTTCTGGTTGAACGAAAAGGTCATTTTTAAAAAGAGGGATGATTGAAAAACGGGAATAGGCCTCCAGAGATAAGAATAAACCGGATTTCTCTCGGACCTTTTGAGCAAAGAGTTCTACCCTGGATGGCAGCACGCTTGCCCGGATGGATAACTCCGGATATGCTAACCATTCTGGGGTTGCTGGCATCTCTCCTGATCGGTGCCTCGTACTGGCTTACTCAGTTTAGTTTGAACTGGTTATGGGTGGCCAACTTTGGACTCGTTTTACATTGGTGGGCTGACAGCCTTGATGGCACATTAGCCAGGGTACGTCATATCGAACGTGATCGGTATGGCTTCTTTGTCGATCATTATAGTGATACGATAACTGTATTCCTTATATGCTTTGGAATGGGAATATCGCCGATTATTGATTTGCGGATATCCTTATTGCTCATAATCAGTTATAATAGTTTGGCGATACTTGTCTATCTTGTATCAATGACACGAGGTGTTTTTAAAATATCATTTGCTGGGATGGGTCCTACAGAGATTAGAGTGATTATCATCATTACAAATACGCTTATCTGGTTATTAGGAAACCCACTAATAAAGGTATTTCACTTGGAGATAACTATCTTTGATATTGTGGGACTTATATGCTCGATTATACTGATAGCATATTACTTGATCTTTGGGGAAATAGAACGTCGTAAACTGTCAATTGTCGATCCACCAAGATCGGCGAAGATCCGAGATTCAGAATAATGCTGAAAAGCATTAACCAGAAATAGAAATCATCTGTGATGAACAAGATAATACCCCAGTTCTTCACGATGGTGGTACCTCTCGGTGAAAGCGGATTACGCTTTTTTGAACAAATTTTCGGTGTCACTAGCTTATTCTTTCAAGCGCTGTATGAACTGAGGAAAATATGGTTCTACCGACGCCAGGTTGTTGAACAGTGTTATTCTGTTGGTGTGGGGTCGATTGGTCTGATCTTGGTTGTTTCCGCGTTTACCGGCATGGTTACAGCTGTTCAAGCGGCTTATCAAATGGAACCGTATTATCCGAAGTATACGGTCGGTGCTCTTATCCTGCAATCTGTTGTCCTGGAGCTGGGACCAGTTCTTACCGCTTTGGTACTCGCTGGGAGAGTCGGTGCCGGTACTGCTGCAGAGATTGGTACGATGAAGGTTTCCGAACAGGTGGATGCACTTGAGTCATTGGCGCTTAACCCTGTCGGTTATCTTGCCATGCCGAGATTGATTGCCGGCTTTGTAATGATCCCGGCATTGACCATCATTTCAGATACAGTAGCGGTTATAGCCGGATATACAGTTGCTATCAACACAATTGATATGACTGCACTGGAATTTGTCAAGGGCATGAGGATGTATTTTCATCTTCATGACGTAATTGTTGGTATGATGAAAGCTTTCTGCTTCGGTGGGATGATAACCCTTATCGGAACCTATATGGGTTTGACAGCCAAGAACGGTGCCAAGGGTGTAGGGACAGCGACAACCCTTTCGGTAGTGACATCAGCGGTTTTAATCCTGATCCTTGACTACGTTGTAGCCCAAGTATTTTTATGAGGAGCATCAATGATAACGTTTGATCACGTCTATAAACGATTTAACGGTAACGTCGTTTTTAACGATTTGGTATTTGATGTGCCTGATGGTATTACTACCGTGCTTCTTGGTCCAAGTGGAACCGGGAAATCAGTATTTTTAAAAATGATAATCGGCTTGATAAGTCCTGATTATGGATATGTATGGATAGATGATAGAAATATTGTGAATCTTAAAACCAAGTACCTCTATAGAATTCGGGAACAATTCGGTTTTGTGTTTCAATTATCAGCGTTGTTCGATTCGATGAGCATTTATGAGAATATCGCCCTGCCACTTAAAATGCACACTCAATTTAATGAAGAGAGTATCTATAGCAAGGTTAATGAATGCTTATCGCTGGTAGATCTTGAAGATGCAGGGCACCTATATCCTGAGGAGCTAAGTGGTGGAATGAAAAAAAGAGCCGCCATAGCCAGGGCATTGGTACGTGACCCTAAGTACATTCTTTACGACGAACCTACAACAGGCCTCGATCCAAGAACGGCCGCAAAGATAGAAAACCTCATCATCAAGGTTCAGCAAGAAAGGAAGGTGACAAGCGTTGTGGTAACCCATGATCTGACCAGCGCCCGGCGCGTCGGCCAATATGTTGCTCTGCTTACTGGAGGAAGAATCGCTATTGAAGGATCCCCGGAAGAGTTAGACGAATCGGCGAACCAGGAACTTCGCAGATTCTTAAACGAGATTCCACAGAATGAGTCGCTATTATGATGATAAGGAAAAACCAAAAGATGGCTGCTTTAGTCGGCATGCTTATCTTTATTGCACTTTTAATTATGTTGATAGCTGTAATATGGCTCGGGGAATATCGCCTGAGACCATCAGGGTATCAGCTATTCACTCGATATGATGTGATTAATGGATTAAAAGAAGGTGATCAGGTGGCAATTTCTGGTGTATTAGTTGGTGAAGTAGTAGATATTAGGTTTACTGGCAGGGATGTGCTTGTATCATTCAATGTAGATAAAACTATTCGCATTCCAATAGATTCGAGAGTCGTTTTAACTACCGGCGATGTCTTCGGGGGGCGAGGTCTTGATATAGAAATCGGTCATAGTGCTGAATATGCCTTACCCAATGATACATTATTTTCATCAGTTCAACCTACAGTTAATGACCTTGTTATAATGGGAGAAGATCTGGCCCGTGCGACGGCAGACATCCTTGACGAAGGCAATCGCAGAAATCTTAGTGGAATCCTTACTAACCTGGAGATCACGATCAATAATCTCAAGGAATTATCTGATAGAGATATTCCGGAGATTTCTAAAAGGTTAGTGTCAATCAGCCGATATGCTGATGAAATAATAGGTGGTGACACGAATAAAATCGACACCATGATTAAATCCCTTTCCGAGACCGCTGTAAAGTTAAATCAGATATCAGACACATTAATGATTTCATATTCTGACGCGGTGAGCGCTCTGGAGAGTATAAAAAGTGCATCTGCTAATCTGGATACCATACTTACCACAGTCAAATCAGGTAGAGGAACATTAGGCAGATTGGTCAATGATGATAGCTTATATCAAAGAGTAATGACAACAATCTCGAATATAGATAGCCTCATCGTTGAAGTTAGATCTAATCCAGGCAAGTACATAAGAATAAAACTGTTTTAACAGGATCAATGGGAGAACAGCGGTTATCTCTGGATCATATTGCAGCAGAGATTAATGTCGATTTGCTTAAACTGTTGATGTAGAACAACACTATTTACGGAAATACCTTTGATGCGCAGGCAAATCACACTCTTAAATCCGAGAACTTACTGTGAATAGATAAGCGAATAATCGCGCAGATTATAGAGAGGAAAAAGCTGGATGGCAAGCTAGCCCGAGTTTCCTACTTATAAATTGTGATGCTTGTATCTCCGCTTATATCACCAAGATACAAACATTGAATCCTTACCCTAACCCGGACAAGCCGGAACCAAAAAGGTCTGAAAGTTGACAAGTATCAAGTAACAAGTGTGAAAGTTAAAAAGGTTCCTCGCTGTTTCATGTGGGTAAGCTGAATTTAAGTTTACCTGCGAGCATATAAATCATAGTGATGAAGTATTCAACTGAACGATAACCTCGAGCTTTGCTCCGTGCTGCCTGCACTAAGCTGTTGATGCCCTCGAGGATGCCGTTCGTGATCTTTGACTTCACGAAGTTGACCACGCCGTCCCAGTGACGTTTGATCGTGTAAGCCGCCTCCTTGATGGGTTCCAAGCGACTATGAGTCGCCCAGAAATACCAGCGTTTAAGGTAGTCCCCCGCTTGCGACAGCGGCTGATCCCAGAAGTCACGTAGATTCAAGCGAATC